>CBDTZI010000356.1:0-4063 GCA_965364865.1 uncultured bacterium
CACGACTTCCGGTGCGGCAGCACACATGGCAGCTATGTTACCCATCATTGGGGCGGCGTTTTTAATCGCCAAACGTTGGCGATGGAAAATTTTCGCGTTGATGGCTGGTGCGTTTACGGTCAACGCCATTGTCCTATGTCGAACCCGGTCTGCGTTTATCGGGATTCTTTGTGGCGCGGTCGCAGCGATGTTGCTGGCTCCCAAAGTGAAACGATATCGTATCCAGATCTTACTGGTTGTCGGGGGGTTGGCATCGATCAATCTGTGCGATAACTATTTCTGGGATCGTATTTCGTCGCTGACCTCTCGCGAAACATTAGAAGAGGACGCCGCGACGAAAGTGCGAGTTGAGGTGTGGAAGGCGTCATACGATATTTTGGGTGATTACCCGCTGGGGATCGGCCCGGGCAACTTCACTCGCATCATTGGTCGTTATTCACCCGAACACCACCAGCGATCCACTCACAATACGCTGGTGGTCTGCTTTGTCGAATATGGTGTGCAGGGCGGGGGCCTGTTTCTGTTGATGATCGGGGGGGCGATCTGGATGTTGTATCGTTCTTCCGGCAGGGCGAAACATGCGCGCGAACCTTTTGAAACCAAAATTTACGCCTACGCGTTCTTTGTCTCTCTCATTATCTACCTGGTTACCGGGCTGGGCACGGAACGATTTTACTGTGAATCATTCTGGTGGGTCATGACGTTTCCCGCCTGCTTATACCGAACGGTGATGAATGATGTGGTGGTCGAAGCGACCGTACCCGATCTGGTCAACGCGCCCGCCTATTATGAATATGATCCGTTTCCCGGAGAGTTGCAGTATATTTAATTCAGGCAATCATTCATGGATCACAAACATACCATTATTCACCTGTTACACTCGCTCGACGGCGGGGGTACAGAACGCACGTTAATCTCACTGCTTCGTGCGTTTGAGTCGGACCATTTACGTCACGTGGTGATCACGTTGCGTGACGTAGGGTCGCAGGCGTCCAAACTACCCGACCACGTAGCCTGTTGTTCGCTGGGAATATCCGGTCGGTCACGAACCGCGGGGTTCAAGCTTGCACGGGCCGTTCGATATTGGCGCGGAGAGGTGCTTCACGCAAGAAATGTCGGGACCTGGAATGACGCCATCGTGACAAAATTGATGTCGCCCCGACTACGGTTGGTGTTGGGGTTTCATGGGTTGGAATCTGCGCAACCCTTTACGTTACATCAGCGTCGCACCGCGCGTCGCGGGTTATGGCTGGGGGCACGATATACTTCTGTTTCCAGCTCAGGCTGCAAACAATTATCACTGGAAGCCGATATCCCTGAAAATCGTATCACCAGACTGAGCAACGGTGTGCAGCTTGATCGATTTCGTAACCATGACCCACAGGTAAGGCGGTGGATACGAAACTCTTTGTTTTACGACGATTCCGATTTTGTCATCGGGATCGTTGGCTCGCTTACTCGCGTGAAAGATCACAAAACGCTGCTCACCGCGGTTTCGCGGCTTGGGTCACGGTTCCCGCACCTTCGATTGTTGATCGTGGGGGATGGCCCGTTACGAGACGTACTGACACAAGTTGTAAACGAATTGGGTATAGATCGTCATGTCCAGTTTGTTGGTCAACGCGAAGATATTCCGGATTTACTCTGTGGTCTGGACGCCTATGTTTGCAGCAGCACTTCGGAGGGGATGAACAATGCCCTGTTGGAGGCGATGGCTAGCGGCTTGCCCGTAGTCGCTACGAATGTAGGGGATAATGCACAAATCGTGCGCAATCAGTCGGACGGATTGATCGTGGAACGAAATTCGGTTGATTCGTTGATGAACGCATTGGTACTTTATGTAGAGAGTGAAGATATTCGAGATCATTACGCCTCGGCGGCTTATTCCAGAGCAGAGGATTTCGACTTTACCCAAACGGTGCATGCGTATCAGGATTTTTATCAAGCTTCGCTCCCGGCGACACGTCGAGGGTCGAAAATGACTACCATCACAAATGTCATTTCCCCGACTCTCCAGACCCCCTTATCAGGCTGAATCCCGTCGATTCGGGCGACGTAACCTGATTCTCAACAAAGATCTTTTTGATGAATAGGCGTAAGAAGTGGCTTGTTTCACTCAAGAGGGGCCTGGTAGCGTCCGAAAAACCATAGTTGATTTGTCATAGTTATCGGCCATTTGCGGGTGAATAGGATTGTAGCTTGGTGTACCACATGCAAATGGCTATGCCGTTGGGTTTACGCAAAACATAAAGAGAATGGATCGTGAAAAAACAAACGAACATCCCAACATCTGCTTCACAGAAAAATGTCTATAACACCAGCAGTATTGGGCGTAACGAAACGGTGCAGGAAGATGATCGACCCTTCGCAGAAATGCGCAAGAATATCAACGACGTTCTGCGCATGATCTCGTTGCATCGATGGGTGTTTTTCATTCCGTTTTGTCTGGTGAGTTGTTCGGCATTTGTCGCCAGCCTTTATTATCCCAGAACTTATCAGGCCAAGACCTCGTTTGAACGCCGTAACGATCCGGTCATGATGAACCTGCCCATGTCGGCGGGGGCTGCGTCGTTCAAGTATTTCCGAAATACCATGGTAAGAGATTTAACCTCGGCGGATACCGTGGAGGAAGCACTCGGTGTGATGGATATACCGGAAAATCTTGAACGGGAAGAGGACGGCACACTCACTCGTTCATCCCGGCGTAAACGAAGGCACAAGGCCAACGCTCTGGCAAAAACACTGCGTGCATCGACTTCTTCACCTAGTGAACTCATTGACATCATCAACATTACCTATACCGGACCGGACCCGACGATCGGGAAGAAATTGGTGGATCAGCTGAAGAAGACGTATGTCAAGCGAACGATGATCTGGATTCATGATTTTCTTGTGAGTCAACGTGATTATTTTTACGATCAATCGTTAGACGCCATGGTGGCATTGAAAAAAGCCCAGCAAAATCACACTCGGATGCGACTGAATCATCCCATGATGCATCCGACCGATCCCGGCACGTTGTCGATGAGGCTTTCTCAGTTGGAACTTGAAAAACGTGATCTGGAACTTCGCCATCGCGAATACACTTCCGAACTGTCCACCCAGCGTCAGATGTTGGCGGCCCTGGACCCGGTGGGAGCGGCGACGATGGAATCGCAGAAGGTGACCCCGACGGTGGAGCCGGATTTCAACAGGTTAATCAGCCCCGAAGTGATTCGACTGCGCGATCAACTCAACAAACTTGCCATGCAGATTGATCAATTGCGGACGACGAGGGGAATGACGGATTCGCATCCGGAAATCCAGCGACATTTACTGACCATGAGAAGTATTGAAAATCGACTCAGTGCTTTGGGTGTACAAGGAACGCCCGTGATCACCAGGCCCCAATCCGCTACGGTAGTGTCCGCGTCCTCTCCATTCTCCGGGGAGCAATCCACGCGTGAATGGCAGGCGGAGCGATCTCGGCTGCATGTGCAGATCGCCTCGCAGGAAAGCAAGATCAAAGATCTGGACATCAGCATGAAAATCAATGACCGGGCGTTGAATCAGATGTTGACCGCGAAAGATTCCATCTATCAAAATCAGGAAAAATTTGCAGAGATCAATTCAGAGGTTGCCAAAGCCCGGCAGGAATATGGACGATTGCAAACCACGCTGGCGCAGATTGAACCCGCCATTAAAGCGATTGAACAGAACCGATTATTACAATTTTCAGAAGGTCAACCCGCCAGAGGCAGCCGTACGCCGATCTCTCCCAAAGCGACTACCATTATTTTGTTGGCGCTGTTGGCGGGTATCGCCGCCGGTGTTGTATTTGTGATCCTGGCTGAATTGTTCGACCACGTTTATCGAAGTTCGACGCAGGTCGCACGCAGTTTAGGCATGCCTATTCTCGAAGCGGTTGACGAAATTATCACCAGCCACGATCGACGAAAATTGTTGGTCCAACGGGCGGTTGTGACGCCTCTGGTGCTAATCATCTGCTTTGGGTTGACGGGAATTACCGGTGCGATGGCGTATTTGAGCATCAATCAGCCCTGGACATATCAGAAATTACGTA
>CBDTZI010000357.1:0-4038 GCA_965364865.1 uncultured bacterium
AAGGCTAAAACTTTTCATGGTTTTCTCTTAGTAATTGGCTGAAAATTTTTGCACGATGACCGCGTCTCCGCTGGCAGCACAAATCCCAGAGGCTGTTCGCTGTTGTTGCACGTTGGTCACGGCGTTTGCGCCCTTCATGGCTGCGGTGGCTTTGAGTCCTTCGGTGGCGTCTTCGGGGCTGCGAAACCCGTCCACATACACAGCCTCGACCTGTTCAATGATTTCGTAACCCGTGATCGCGGCTGTGGTCGAGGTGGCTACGATTTTCTCCGCCTCCGCTCGTCGCTGTGCGGTGAGTTTTTCATCGGGTTCACCATAGTGTTGGCCATACTTTTGCAGTTTTGGATGAATGGTCGGCGGTCGCCTGCGTCGAAAGAATTTTTGAATTTTTCTTACAAACCACCAACCCATAATCAAAACTGCAACGACGTAAATTTGCCACGGCACCAGGTCAAACCAGTTTGCTGGATCGGGCGGTGTTTCCTGTGCGAGCCATTTTGAGCAATCAGCGATCGTCATTAAGGATGCGCTCCTGAACTTTTTCGGTCGGGGTGGAATCCCTTTCGTTTACGTTGATGGTTGAGACTTTCTGAGTTTGCTCGTGGATCAGTGTTTCGCCTGGAGAGGCTTCAACCGTGCTGCCGCGATACGTCGTACCTCGCCATGTTAAATCTGTAGCACCCCACACCTTGGATATTGCGTTGATTAACATGGTAATCGTAAGCGACGCACCAATGGCGTAGGTGAGCGACCAACCTCGCGGTATTCTCACAATGCTATAGTATTTCCACAACGACATTTGTTTGATTGCAATCACGCCCGCCCACGCCCAGATCGCCCATGTCCAATAGGCGAGATGTTCCGGGCTGCTCCATGTGCGACCCACAAGAGCGATCGTCATCGAGGTCCACGGAAGCACGGTGAACATGAGAATCATTACAATGGATTTTGTAAGTCGTTCAGACGTTCGCAATGACCCGTAAAAAATGCGGCTCCATCCGCGAAAGGTTTCCGGGAAATTTCGATACATGCGCGTGCGATAGAGATCGTCGTTTTCGGCCAGGCGAAGGTTGAAACCCATACGTTTGGCGTGTTGGGCCATCAAAATATCTTCGTTGACTTCGGTTTTGACTCGATCGTGGCCGCCGATGCCGTCGTAACACTTGCGGCGCAGTAACATAAACGCGCCGTTGGCGTACGCGGCTTTTCTTTCCGGGTCGTTCACCCGGTAGGGGGGGAACCACATCATCAGGATCAACGCACAAACGGGCTGAAGGATTTTTTCCAAAATTGTTTTGGTTTCGAGTACGGGGGTGATCGAAAGAAAATCGGTATCGTGTTCAAGGAGTTCGCGCATAGACACGCTGATGGTCTTGTTTGATACTTGTCTGCAATCCGCATCCGTAAACATCATGAAGTCGCCCCGGGCGATCGATACCCCTTCACGCATGGCGTTGTTTTTACCAAACCAGCCTTTGCGCAACTGCTTGATGGTGACGACGCGCAGTTTACCCTCTGCCTGGGATTCGAGTCGCTGTAAAATTTCCGGCGTACGGTCTTCGCTGCGATCGTCGATGGCGATGACTTCGTAATCGGGATAGTCCTGATCCAACAGGGTGGTGATACAGGTTTCGATGTTGTCTTCTTCGTCCTTGGCTGCGACGAGCACGGATACTTTGGGAGCCGGGTCGGGCGGGCTGTCATAAGAACGGGAAGATAGCATGATCCGTTTGCGGATCGCCGTCCGGATGGCGATATACCGACCGATCCAAACCACCGCGATCAGCCCGGCAAATAGATACCAGAGATAAAACAGAATACGCATACAGGGGTGTCCATTCAGTAATAACGCGAAAAAAGATCCGGGTTCCAATTCTCGATCAGCAGAAACAGTAAGGGATTATTGCTGAATAGGCTCAAAACAGCAAATATTTAATGGGAGGGAAGTTTCGGCGAGTGTGAGGGGTGGGTTTGTGGTACGTGCATGACGCTCTGGTGTCCAGTCGGGTGGTGGGGTAATATCTTTTTCAGGTGATTCGGGAGCCTGAATGAACACATCGCAACGGATATCATCATCTGAAGGTAGTGACGATCGCGAATGGAGGGTTACGTCGGCTTCCCCTCTGTTTCCGCTTGCGCTGGGTTTGATCAGTGGAATACTGCTGGATGACAACTTTATCTTTCCGCTCTGGATGTACCTCTGTTTACTGTTGCTGGCTACCGTGTTTTGTTTCTCGAAGACGGTTCGCGGGACTTCCACTTTTTTACTGGTGACGTTGGCTTCGGTGGGGGTGGGCGGTGTGCTTCATCTGCAAACCGATCGTGTGAAGGATCCCAATAGTGTGGGATCGTTTGCATCGACCGAGGGTAAGATCGTGAACTTACATGGAACGATCGCATCCCAGCTTGAACTGAAATCGCCCGATGAGACCCCCTTTGCCAGATGGAGTTTCCGAAAAGATTGGTCGGTGTTTTTGTTGGAGGTCGAGTCGATTGAAGATGGGGGTCGAAGTTTTGAAGCGACGGGTTTGCTGCGCGTCACGGTGTTTGAACCGGTGCTTGATCTTGAGTTGCACGATCGCGTATCGATTAGTGGTCGGCTATTTCGATTGAGACCTCCGGGTAATCCCGGAGAGTTTGACTGGTCGGATTACTATCGGCGGATGGGTGTCGTCGCCAGCCTGTCTTGTCCACATCGAGAAAACATACAAACATTATCCGTCAACGATTCGGTTCATGCAACGATGGAGTCTGGCTGGTTGCAGCGGAGTTTAATCAAGATACGCCGTCATGTTGGTGGATTGCTGACTTATGATGTGGTATCGGGTGGTGACGAACCGTCGAGCCTGGCCGATGCGATGATTCTGGGTCAGCGATCCAAACTTCAGCGCCGGATTAACGACGTGTTCTTTCGAGCTGGTTGTATGCACTTTTTAGCGGTCAGCGGCTTGCACCTTGCGATTCCCATGTCATTCGTCTGGATTCTGGGAAGACTTTTTTCCATCCCCAAGCGTAAATGTGCTATTTTGTTGATGCTGACCGTGTTGATGTATCTGATGATCGCCGAACCTCGCCCATCGATTTTGCGGGCTTCCTTGATGGGATTTTTGCTTGCGATATCGATATTGATAGGGCGTTCGCGCAGCAGTTTGAATTTCTTAAGCGCTGCTGCCATTGTACTGCTGCTGTATTCTCCGTTGATCTTGATTGATCTGGGATTTCAACTCTCGTTTCTGTCGGTGCTGGGAATTATTTATCTGTCCGTAAGTTTTCGACAGTTGTGGATTGTGTTTTCAAATTGGGTGAATCATGATCTATTGAAAATAAAGCTCATTGATCAAATCGAAAAGATTGATGACAGAGGTGTGGATGAGCGTGAGCTTAATGATGTTGTCAACACGATGGGTGTTGGCTGGATGTATCGGTGGTATCGAGTTCGTCGTTTATTGGTGCGATATGTTGTGTTCCCCATCATGGTCGGGCTGGGGGCTTGGCTTGCGACACTCCCGATCGTTGTGTCTCAATTTAATTTCCTCCATATCTGGTCGCCGATCAATTCGGTGTTGGTGTCGCCCTTTGTTTATCTTTTTGTGTTGTGCGGATTTGCGAAAATCGGCATCGGCATGTTGTACCCCGGCGCGGAGAGTGCGTTGGAACTGCCGATGCAATGGCTCGACACGACCATGATCCGACTTGTAGATTTTCTTGGGTCGCTGCCCGGCTCATCCATCTCCATCACTTCGCCGCCCTGGTGGTGGATCGTCGCGTATTACACCGTACTCATACTCTTTGCCTGTCGATTCAGACGGCCTGTCTATAAAAAAACGATTCGGCGGGATTCTCGAGTGTTTTCATCGCCGGTGGTTTCGCGATTGATGTGGCTGAACCGATCCTGTGTGGCTGCTCTACTGATATTTGTAGTCAGTACCGCTGTTTGGAGTCTGCCTCGGCGGGTGATGGATCGGTTAACGGTTACTGTTCTTGCGGTGGGTGCGGGGTCTGCGACGGTAATCGAATTACCGGATGGCCGAGTGATGA
>CBDTZI010000358.1:0-4037 GCA_965364865.1 uncultured bacterium
TGAATGTCGGGGTGCTTTGATTCAAAATCGTTAATGACCTCCCGCCAGAGTTCAAAATCTTTATAGTTTCCGAAATGAGCAAAGCGAATGTTGGAATCGTCGCGCGGCGGCGTGTAACGTGCATATGTATCCGAAAACAACCACCAGGCTACGACCGGCAATATCATAACCATGGTGATGTGATGAAGTGCAAACGCGAAACATTTTTTCGTGTTGGCTCTGACCCCGTTCATGCTATGGGGTAGCTGCTTCGATGCGGGCGATGTGGGTGCTATCGTCGATGATGAGCCATGTGATTTCGCCGTCCACTTTTTTCAGTTGTAAACGCCGAAGCCAAAGCTTGTCGTCTTTACCGTCTACATGCCAGCTACCTGTCGGTTTGTCTTCCCACGAAACGACGACACCGATCACCTCAATGGTCAGCGGTTCACCGCGACGCATACTTTCCTGTCGGACGCATACCGGCGTGCCTGGTTCAAACATGGTTTCGGTCATTGTTCATTATTCCTTGCACATCAAATGATTCATCAACAAATCGCATCAGCCAGCGACTTCAAATCCGCATACTCTACTAGCGGCTTCACGTTCGTATCGTTAGACTGGTTGTATCGATTGATCCACACATACGCAAGGCCCAGCTCACCAGCCGGTTTGCCGTCGTGATACAAACTCTGTGCGACATGCAGTATTCGGTCTCTGGGGCCATGCTTGTCGAAGAGAGTTGAAAAATGTCCGTGGTTGGGTTTATAGCTCTGCACATCCTCAGCTGTAATCACAAAATAAAAGTCCACGTCAAAAGATTGGGCGGTGCCCGCAAAAAGATCGCGATCGATGTTGGATAACACACCAAGTCGAAACTTGTTTTTCAATCGCTTCAGGGCTTCATTGGTATCTTCAAACGCAGGCCAACCGGGCAGCATGTCAGCCAATGTGTTTTGTTGAATCGCGGAAAGTGTTACACCGAGATTTTCCGCGATCCGCTGCGTAACGATGGATAACACATCCCGGTACGAGCAATACATACCCGATTCGACCTCCGCCTCAACCTCGACGTAAGTATCGAACAACTCGTCCATCCGCGCATCGACCATCGAGCCAAATAGACTGCGAAATGATAATCGTAGGCCGTCTTTCCAGTCGATCAGCGTGCCGTAACAATCGAACGTGAGCGTGTCGATGTGGGGCAACATTTCTTGTAGCGTTTGCATGAGCACCTCAGGGCTATTATGGTTGTGCAATCATTAAGTATGGCAATGAACATCAGTATTAGCAAGTTAAAAATATGAAGTTTCGACGATTCGATTTTTTTGACTTTTTTTCGTGTCTTTCACTTGGTGTCTTAGTGTCTTGGTGGTAAAATAAAAATCATGACAACCGGACTGGCGATCGACAATCGATTTCAACAACACCTTACCGGCCAACGGCACCCCGAACGTCCCGAGCGGTTAGCGGCCATTACACACGCCCTGGAAAAGAAAAACCTCATCAACGCCTGCCAACCCATCGAAGTCAAACCCGTCGATAGGTCGCTGGTAGCCAATGTTCACGAACAGGCCTACATCGATCGCATCGAAAACGCATGTAACACGGGCCAGCTACACATCGACGTGCCCGACAGCGCCATCTGTAGCGAAAGTTTTCATATCGCACAACTCGCAGCCGGTGCGTTGATCGAAGCGGTCGATCAGGTAATGGCGGGAAAGCTGGACAACGCCTTTTGCGCCGGGCGACCACCGGGCCACCACGCCGAACGACATTTGTCGATGGGGTTTTGCCTGTTTAACAACGTCGCCATCGCTGCTCAATATCTGATCGACAAGCACGGGTTGCAGCGCGTGGCCATTGTCGACTGGGATGTGCATCACGGCAACGGTACGCAGCATATTTTTGAATCCGATCCGCGCGTCTTGTTTATCAGCCTGCATGGCCACCCGGGCATTGTCTATCCGGGTACGGGCTATGAACACGAACGGGGTGTGGACGAGGGTGAGGGGTTTACGCTGAATATCCCCATGCTGCCGCCGAGTGGTGACGCGTTGTGGCAGAAGGCGTTTGATGAAAAGGTGCTGCCCGCGATGGAAGAGTTCGACCCGCAGTTTGTGTTGATCTCAGCCGGGTTTGACGCGCACAAACTCGACCCGCTCGCCCCGCTGGAACTTTCCACGGAGGTCTTTGGCTGGATGACGGATCAGCTATTGCAACTCGCGAAAAAACATTGCGACGGCAAACTCGTAAGCACGCTTGAGGGCGGGTACCACCTCGACGCCCTGGCTGATTCCACCGCTCTGCATGTCGAACGACTCATCAACGCATAGTATTCACCACCAAATCACCAAGCGATGAAAACGCAAAGAAGAAACTGAATGCGTCGCAGAAGTTGAATTGTTTCAACTTTAATAAAACCAGCGACAATGTATCAATAGCACACCTAAATAGGTTAAGGTAATATCTTTAGAGGAATGCACACGTACTTAATTAGGCTAAGGTAAAAATCTTAATGGATTATAATGTACCTAATTAGGTTACGGTAATATCTTTAGAGGAATGCATACATACTTAATTAGGCTAGGGTAAAAAGCTTAAAGGATTATAATTTATCTAATTTGGCTAAGGTAAAGTATTTAGTGTTATGCACATATACCTATATAGGTTAAGGTAAAATCCATAATAGATAACAATGAGTGACCGCGAGGGAGCTGAAATCGAAAATCTATAGCAATACGTTAGCTCTCTGTCGGTCGCTGCTCGGATAAACCGCTCCCCTCATTATTTACAAGGAGTGGTTGGGGGGAGGTTTCTGGTGCGCGAATCTCTTCCCGCACCAATTATCATCAAGGGAACGAGAAAGGATTCTCGTTCCAGCACAGACGCGCTCGTCAGGAAGCGGCCCGTTTTCACCACAATGACACTTTATATGTCACCCCCACGCCGGGAATCCTATGACTTCTCTACTCGTACCACACGTCCCGTTTGACATTAACGCCTTGTAGCGTTATTTCCGTGTAAACAGGTAGTCCCGCTTTTACCAGATATGGGAAAACATACATTTTTCAAGAGGGGTCGCTATGAACACGTCACAGGCGCTGGAAATGATCAACGCATTAGCCGACGGCATTGATCCCGTCACCGGCGAGGAGATGGCTGATGCCAGCCCGTATCAACACCCACAGGTTGTGAGTGCGTTGTACGTTGCGGTTCGTCAACTCGAATCAGCGCTGCGCCGCGAAAAGATCAAAAGCACACTGCCCGCCAACGCCGGGTTGAGCTGGACCGACGATGAAGATCGTAAGCTGATAGAAAAATTCAAAGCCGGCATGTCTGTCGAAGACCTGGTGAAGTCACACCAGCGTACCTACGGCGCAATCCGCACTCGCCTGGTACAACACGGCCTGCTCGAGCCACAATACCCAACCGAAGCAATAACCGCGATCAAAGGGAGATAAGCCATGCCACATTACAAACTCATTAGAGACATCAAACCAAAAACAAAACGGCTCAATACGATCGCAAGCCTGCAAACTCTGCGATCGCAATTGAACAATGAGATGCCGCAAAAGACCCAAAGCTCGACGTTGATCCTGGGCACTTGGAACATTCGTAATTTCGATGACAATCGATTTTGTAATAGCCATCGCACGACGGAAGATTTGTATTACATTGCGGAAATCATCTCTCGGTTTGATATTGTTGCGGTTCAGGAGATTTGCGATGATCTCGATGCACTGGAAAAGCTCATGCACATTTTGGGATACCAATACGACTACATCCTGACCGACATCACAGAAGGACGCGGGGGTAACGACGAACGACTCGGGTTTATTTACGATCGCAACAAGGTCAAGTTCAAGGGCATCGCCGGCGAGTTGGTGTTAAAGGACAGCATGCTCATTATGGACGAGGGTAAGAAGCGTCAGTTTTCAAGAACCCCGTTTATGTGTTTGTTCCAGTCCGGCTGGTTCAAGTTTCGCTTCTCCACGGTGCATATCTATTTTGGAAAAGATTCGGGTGCGAAATATAAGCGGCGGGTCAACGAAGTG
>CBDTZI010000359.1:0-4031 GCA_965364865.1 uncultured bacterium
GGCGGGCGAGCCGCCAGTGGCACCCGAGTCAAACATGCCCACGCCAGCGTGGGACATGCCACCCGGCTTTACTCTCTTCGAGTGGCCGCGCAAGCTCCCGACAAGTCGGGATTATATTCTGCATGCGGCTCAGTAGCATGCCACCCGCGCAGGGACGTCATTCGACTACCAATACCCTACTTTACACGCATGAGTCGATCGGTCCAGCTTGACAGGTCGGACCGCGTAAATTAGCGTCCCTGTCTTGTGATCTACAGGATTTATCGGTTACGCCTTTGTGCCAATTCAATCGTCTGAGAGGATGTAGTTATGCGAATCATTCGTGTGTTTAGTGTGGCCTTGTTGATGGGTTTGGGTCTGACGTTGGGATGTTCGACGGGTGGTGGTGGATATGTTGGGTTTACCGGGTCGAACAATCCGACATCGCAAGCCGGTCGAGGTATGCCGACTCTGGACGATCAGTTTCGACCTCCTGCCTGGGTGTATATCGATAACCAAGTCGGGGAGTACCTTGAAGAAAACGGAAAGCCGCAATTGCAATGGGTGATCAAGAATCCCGTCTCCTCTACGCCGACGTTTCGTGTCGAGACGTATTCCTCGCTGGTGGGTGCGCCGGATAGTTTCAGTAGCGTATTGCGTTCTTTGAAAATATCGGGTGATAAAGATGTGATCTATGCGATCGGTGCGAAGGAGGGTACGTTTGTAGCGGGTAAAGAATATTCGTTGACCAATCCCGGTAATGATTTCGTGATTCGTAACGGCATGACGCGTGATATTGTAGTGGAACTGCCCGAGTTGCCCGCCGGGGTTTATGCGCTGGCATGTAGCATCGGTAATTCCAGTAAGGAAGTCAAAGCTTTGGCGGTAACGTATTTTACGGTCGGAGAGTAACCACAGAAGAATTCTGAATTCTTAATGATGAATTTAGAGTTGTAAACTCGCCCCCCTCTCGGGGAGCTTCAATACGCTGGAAGGTTCGACGTCGGTGGCAACCAGCAATTCGATGTTTTATGTGGACACCCGTCCACGTTCGCGGCCTGCACGTTTCGGATCGATGCGATTAAGTATTTTTCGTCGACCTTTCATCAATGGATAGGTCAGTATGCCATGCCAACGAATGTACCAGGGTTTGTGGTACGATGCTTTCAGTTGTTGATCGGAGAGCTGGTCGGGCCTGGTTCGTCGTTGCAGTTTGATCAGATGATAATGATCGCTCGTTTGAAACCAGCGTCGAAGAGCGGTAGCTGGCCAAAGATTCCCACCCCATTTCGCGGGCCAAATCCATGCAATTTGAAAATCGAAAAGATAAGGACGATGATCATCGCCCACTAAAACATTTTCGCTTTTTTCCAGATCGACGTAAGCCATGTTACGCGAGTGAATGTGGTCGATGATAGTCCGCAGCTGGGCGTGAAACGGGTCTGACACTTTTTCACGCTTTTCCAGTGGATGCCCCTCTATGAATTCTCGAATGATACCCGTTTTTTCCCATCGACCGATGAATTTTGGAATACCCTGCACGTCGGCGAGTCGTTCAAAACACACCTGTTCGCGTGAGGCCAGGATTTTACCAATCCAACACATCGGGATGAGATAGAAAGACGCCCGTCGATGTACTTTAAGAATGATTTTGTCGGATTTTTCTAATTTTTCTAATATGTTTTCATACATCGCAGTAATGGCGAAAAAATCGTTCTTGAAGATGCGAGTTTTCTTGTATCGATGACCCTGCACTTCAATTTCTTCGGGCAGGGATTGCCGGCCTAGCGAGGTCAATCTGGGTGGGATTTTTTTGGCCATATTATTTCTACAAACTCGACACAAACTCAATGAACGTTCCTGAATTTCACTGGAATATGACGATTGTAATGCAATGAAGTGGGCTGTCCAATAAGCTCAGGCGTTGAATAGAGTGATTTGCTGTGCGTTTACGCACTACGGAGTTGACAGGAACGTACAAAACATCGTGCAGAAATTTCTAGAGACATTTTCGTTGTTCATTCTTTTGGGGCTGGTGGCGCTTAGGCCACTGATTGCGGAATCGTACGATTCGAGCGTGGATTCGATGAGTGGGGCGTTGCAGGGGGTCAGTCAGCCATCGCCGTTGATAACACTGCTGTTTGATCTGTCGATTTTGGTGGCGACGCTGGGGTGGTTGGTTGTGCGTCTCTGGGTTAAGCCATCGCAGCCCTATGCGAAAACGGGCTTGGAATGGGGCGGGATTGCAGTTCTGGTTGCGGCAATTTTTTCGTGTGTGTTTGCGGGAAATCAGCGATTGGCGATTAACGGTGCGATCGACTGGTTGTGTTATCCGCTGATGGCCATTGTGCTGGTGCAATTATTGCATCGACCCTGGCATCGAACGCTGCTGCTTTCGGTGGTGTTGGCTTCGGCGTTTGCACAATCCGTGGAGTGTTTTGACCAACATTTTTTCGGTTTTGCAGATACCTGGGAACATTATGAATCGATCAAGGAAAACTTCTGGGCGCAGCAGGGAGTTGACCTGAGTGATTCCAAAGTTGAATTATTTGAAAATCGGATCAAGTCGAACGAAGCATCGGGTTTTACGTCGCATAGCAATATAGCCGGGTCGTATCTCTTGTTGTGTTCATTTGTAGCGGCGGGTGTTTTGATATCTTTGTTGCGACGACCTGAGAAGCGTTCAACCTCGCATGATGGGATCGCTACAATCACATTGTTGGGTATGATCGTTGCGAGTGGTGCGATGATCGTTGCCCTAGTGTTCACCCACAGCCTGGGCGCGTGGGTAGCGGCCGGTGCATGCATAGCTGTTAGTTTAGTATTGTATTGGTTCAGGAATTGGATTGCGGAGAGACGATGCCAGACTGTTTTGATCGGCTGGTTGTTATTGTTGTTGGGTGTGGGTGCGGTAGCGGGTCATGGCTGGTATCACGATTCGCTGCCTGGGTGGTCGTTGACGTTTCGCTGGCAGTACTGGCGAAACAGTGCGGGTATGATCGCGGATCACCCATTGGCGGGCGTTGGGCGGGAAAATTTCGGACGTCAATATCTTCAGTACAAGTCGATTGACAGCCCGGAAGAGGTTTCCAATCCGCATAATCTGTTCGTGCAAGCGGCTGCGGAATGGGGTTTTCCCGGTTTGATCGGACTTGTGTTGATGCTGTTCGGCGTATCGTTTTATGTGACTCGCCCCATCGTTCAAACTTCCGAATCTAGCCAGAGTGAGAGAGGGCCTCCCTCGAAAATTGCATGGTTGGGCTGGTTAACTGGATTGATGATCGTGATCGTTGTGGTGAGATTGCCGTTGTTGGGCACCGACAACCCGGATTTTTTGTATTACAAAACGATCCTGGCTGCGTTACCTTGGCTTGCGATGTTTTTGTGTAGTGCGTGTTTGCTGCAAACGCGTGCCATTCAATCGGTTGAGGGACAGCGCATGATGCGAATGGCTGTGGCGATCGGGCTATTTGCGTTTTTGGTGCATGACATGATTAACTTCGCTATGTTTGTGCCCGCGACCGCGACGACGTTTTTTGCATTGCTGGCATACTGCATTTCGCAGTCGGGCGAATATGAGGCTGGATCGAAAAAAAACACTTCCTGGCGTTGCTGGTGTCCGATCGGATTCGCGATGGCAGCCATCCTTCTGGTTTTGTTTGTGGGTGTGATACCCGTGGGGCGATCTATGCAGAGTTTGAGCGACGCTCGACAGTCTGCGTCAATGATTGCACCGGTTCCCCTGACTCAGCAAATTGCAGCTACGCATTTTGATTGTGCGGCATTGATGGACCCCTATGATTCGACGCCGCTGATTGAAAAAGCGGAGTGGCTATTGGCTGTGATGCAAAATCCCGAATATCGAGATGAGGCGTTCGTGTTAGCCGATCAGGCGATCGCGGAGGCGATTCAGCGTGATCCACATCATCTGAAACTGAAGCGATTGCAGACCCTTCTTTATCAACAACGGTCTCTACATACGCAAAGTAAAGAGGATTTTCATCAGGCAATCGACTTCGTCTCCCGCAAGCTTGCCGCGACCTCAGACGTCC
>CBDTZI010000360.1:0-4029 GCA_965364865.1 uncultured bacterium
AGCTGGCCTTGTTGGTCAAACACCTGAATGTTTTCAAATCGAGCGTCAGCCACATAAATATGGCCTTCACTGTCGAAGGCGACTCCTTTGGGCAGGGCGAAATCGCCGGCGGCGTTCCCTTTTTGCCCGATCGTTTTGAGGCACCGTCCGTCAAGGTCCATCAGTTGCACGCGGAAATTCCCGCTGTCGGAAATAATCATCCGATCGTTTCTTACGTCGATGTGAGAGGGAAAGTTAAACGTACCGGGTTCGACGCCGCGCGTGCCGATGGTGGTGACGGCGTTTCCTTCGAGATCGTAAACCGCGACATGATGGGCGGCGCCATCAACGATGTATAATTGATTACGCGGTTTGATAAACGCGATGCCGACCGGTCGCAACAATTCCGATTGACCGAAACGCCGTTTGAAAAGCCCTTCACGATCGAGTTCGATGATTTCGTGGCGACCGGCGTCGCTGACATAAAGTCGATCCGCAGCCCACGTCACGCCGATGGGCGATTCAAACCTTTCCTTGCCAAATCCGCTGATCATTTTGTGGTCGCGTGTGTTCAGGTTAATCAGATGTACTGCGGTACCCGATGCGTCTGCCACGGCTACGATGCCGTCGGTGTGGATCGCGATTCCATGCGGTGATGTCAATCGGATGGGTGGTCTTGGCCCGCGAAGTACGGCTTTGAATGATTCATCCCATGTTCGGGCGGCTCGAAGATCATCGCTGTTGGATAACATCCCGATCCATTCGATTCGTGGTGTGCTTGGCGGTGCGGGCCAAACCATGGGCGATTCCACACGCGGAAAAAGTGTGCCCTGTGGCTTCGCGCACCCTGTAACGCTGATTACGATGATGAGAGTGATCATCATCCCAACCGCTGTTGGAGTCTGATATATAAATTTATCGTTTAACCCATACATCTTGCAACTCTCTGCGAATTCTAAAATAGATACCGTAATCGTCCTGTTTCGAGCTGGGCAGCTCCAGACGATCGTATTCAAAAGTCAGCTCACCCGATAAATCGCCCATGACATATTCTAACCCGGCGGTGACATCCCAGCCCGTGGTGATCCCTTCCGCGGAATCATCCTGATAACGCCAGGCGACTCGTTCAACCGTATATACCGCATCCGACAGACGGTATCGATGGTCAATCGAAACATCGAGCAACGAAACATTTCGATCATCCAGACCGCCTTCAAAAAACATTCTTGAGAATCGTGAAGTCGCGTCGATCTGGCGATCTTGCCTGTTGAGAATATGAAGCTGGCCGTTCAAATGAAACGCGTCGTAAGGCTCGACGGTGTCGTCGAAAATCTCATACTCTGCGCCGTAGGTATAGCCTTTGGTTTTGTAATTGAATCCCATTCGGTGGTGGTTGGTGCGGTCCGCGCGACGGTTGAACCCGGACGAGATGTCGTCTTCCTGATTGCGATAAGACAATCGATAGTAGGGCGTCAAACCACTGGTGAATCGTTGCTCAATGCTGAAATCGACGCGAGTGGTATCCAGTTGTCCGTGGGAAGGTGTTTTAATCTGATAGTCCACTAAGATGGTGTCGCCATCGGCGATGAGGCCGGTGCGAACGCGAGTGATGCGTGTGACATTCCCCTGATTGAAGAGAATATAGTCGATGCCCAGTCGATAGACGCGGCGGTTGGTGGTGTCTGTGACGAGGATGGTGCCACGGATCACGTTTCGATTTCTCAGCGTGGCTGCAACGGGGTCACGAAAATTGTGGGCTTCATCCAGAATGACGCGTGCACCGTTGTCGCCGTCGATTTCTTCCGTGTCAAACGCCAGGGCGAGGTTGGCATAAAGATGGCCATGACGGTTTTTCCGATTGTACTGCCAGTCGATGGCGCTGCCGTATTGTGTCGTGTTAATGTCATTTTCGATGTCTTCAAATAGCGCAAACACGCTAAACGTGGAAATCAGGTTGGTGTACGCCTGGTGCGTCAGTTGAAAATCCAATCGCTGCGACTCGATGTCCAGCCCCTCATATCGTTCACGATTGTATTGATATTGATAAAAGGATTGCAGGTTTTTGTTATGAACGTAGGTGAGTTGCGGCCCGAACTCAAACAGGTCACGAGCGAAGTCGCCGCTTTCCTCCTGCCAGCGTAATACCGTTCTCAAGGAGTGCTTGCGCTTTTCACCAAAAAGATATTGATGTTCGATGTTGAGTCGATCGCGGGTAGTTTCAAACGGATTCGCAAGCCCCTGAAACTCCTGTTTGGTCTTCACATGTTCAAGGTCGAATTTGAATCGGTTGTGGGAGGCTACGATCCATTCCAGCCCGTATCGCAGGGAGGATTCGGTATAGTGTTCGTCGTCGCGGTTATCGCGATTGCCGGTGCGATCGGTTTCGAGGTAGTCGTACGTCAACTCCATCGGATATATTTTATCGTTGCGAACCCAGCTCGTTCCAAAGCCTGTACGTCGTTGATTCAGCGTAGGTTGAAATCGGCGATTGATGCGATCGTCCTGACGAAGTGCGTGCAGTGATCCTGACAGTTTGCGACCGGGTAGGAATTGAGCCTGCAGGTTGTATTGTAACAGGTGGCCGTTATCGCGATCCCTGCGATCGTATTGCAGGAAATTTTCCTCAAATCGATCCTGCGTCAACGCGAAACTGAAATCGGCGTTGAAGTTTATAAACATCGGGTCGATGAGATAGCCACCGAGTTTTAATCCGATGCGCTCTTCAAATCTCCACTCCTGGTTTCGCTGTGATCGACCAAAGTTCAATCCGGTTGGTGGTCGAGATTTTATTTTGGAATGAGTGGTCTCTGCTTCCAGTTCAAAATAGGCGTCCAGATGGGTGAAGGTGATGTATCGATCATCCGTGGAGGATTCTGGTTTGGGGGAGCTTGCGGATTTGTCGTCTGCGCCAGCCACTGGACCTACCAGCAGCGTGAGCAAGATCAATCCGTGAATCGCAAAGCGTATGGCGTTGGCCGTACTGCCCATTCCACACCGTCTTAAAAAAACTTTGTTGTATCGTCCACTATCTTGGTGAAAGCTGTAGATCGATGACAATAGTTATTCCGCACCAAAGACGAACCATAATAGATGTTCTGTTTATCGGCAATCAAAATCTTTGGTATTTATCCGGTTTTATGATTTCTCAGATCAGGGAATGCGTGCATACCCGTTGCGATCTGTGAATTGTTTGTCCGGGGTGTTTTTCAATTTTTTCTTGCACTTCGTTTGTGTCGAAGTATGGTAGGGGCAGTTACTATTTTGGGATACCAGATGAGTAGTATGAAAACGCGAATCCCTATACGAATGATGGCTGCGACGACTCTCGCGTGCTGGGTGGTTTTCATAGGCTGTTCTTCTGCCTCACGCGAGCGGATGAAAAACTTTTTCTTTGAAATTCCTGCTGCGGATTCAAAGGCGAAGTCTGTAAAACCTGGCATCATCCCCTCCAACTGGCCCGTTCAATCGACATTGGCATCCTCACCCTTTACATCTTTGCACCCGCCTTTTGTTCGCCGGCAATGTCAGCTCTGTCACGACGCGACGCAGAAAATGCTACCTCGTGAAGAAATCGCCGACTCCTGTAAAACCTGCCATACACGCTATTTTTCTGACGAAGTGGGTCATGAGCCGGTGTCGTCGGGTGAGTGTGGGCAATGCCACGAGATGCACCGCAGTCGATTGGATCATTTATTATTACAACCGGTATTGGAAACCTGTGTTGATTGTCATGATGAACCGGAAGATTTATCTGAAAAAGCGCACGGTCAAAAGGGTGTGGAAAACTGCACATCCTGTCACGACCCGCATTTTGGCGAGAGTCCGTTTTTAAAAACAGGTGTAAAACGAATGACCCAATCGAGTGATGACAATCCTTAAGTCGTCGCAAGTAGAGAATGATCAAGATGATGAAAAACAGAGTTCCGTTGAATAACATTTCAGAGAGTGTCGAGAGTCGTTCTACGCATCATTCAAAAATGCGTGGATGGGGTTTGATTTACCTTTTGATGTTTATACCCATGTTGGGAGGATGTGGTACAGATTTTTCGC
>CBDTZI010000361.1:0-4022 GCA_965364865.1 uncultured bacterium
ATTGAAACGTTTGATCTGGTACTCGGAGCATTGCCGAGTCGATTTGGCCTGGAGGCATTGCATACTGTAATCGAAGCGAAAAAACCCTACTGTGACATTTCGTTCATGCCCGAAGACGCTACTAAACTGAATGAATTAGCCGTCCAAAACAACGTCACCGCGGTCGTCGACTGCGGCGTCGCACCGGGGTTTTCCAATATGATTTTGGGATATGTGGATTCCCTGCTTGATGAGACTACGCATGCCGAAATTTATGTCGGCGGTTTACCCAAAGCGAAAGAGTGGCCTTATCAATACAAAGCCCCCTTTGCCCCATCGGATGTCATCGAAGAATACACTCGCCCCTCGCGTATCGTGGAAAACTCAAAAATTATTACCAAAGAAGCGCTATCCGAACCGGAGCTGATGGACCTGCCCATCGCGGGAACACTCGAAGCGTTTAATACGGATGGATTGCGTAGCCTCATTCACACCATGAACATCCCCGACATGATTGAAAAAACGCTACGCTACCCGGGGCACTGCGAGTTAATGAAAATTCTTCGCGAGACTGGATTGCTTGATAAAAACGAAATCGAAGTCAACGGTGTAAAAGTCAGACCGCTCGACGTCACCTCCAAACTGTTGTTCCAGAAATGGATGTATGAAAAGGGTGAGGAAGAATTTACCGTTCTGCGCGTTCGCGTGGCGGGAAATCATCAAGGCCAATCCGTGGTGCACACTTACGACTTGTACGATGAATACGACCACGAAACACATACTTCATCCATGTCACGCACAACTGCCTTCCCCGCAACCATTGTTGGACGAATGTTGGTTCGCGGAGAGTTGAATGAGCCCGGCGTTTTTCCCCCGGAAAAACTTTCACCCAAGCCCGGTTTTTTCGACCATGTGCTTGCTCAACTCAAAGCCAGAAACGTACGCGTAACGGTCAACATCAACCAATCGTAGATTCCACCGCAAGGCCCCTTGGACCTGTCGGGACTGCTCGAACTAATTAAAAGCGTTCATCACCGTTTGTCACCGGTGTATGGCCCTCCATTACAAGGGTCAAGGTGTGATTCGGTATATTGATGTTACCCACAGGCTGAGCCTCCAGGACATTGACATCACGGCAAAAAATGCTGACAATCAGGGTCTAATAAGAACTTTTAAATACTAATGTCTCGGGAGAATAATCGTGCGATTTTGCTTAGTTGAACTCAAAGGTCAATCACAACCAACCCTGGCTATCGGAAAAGATGGCGGTCTTTTACCGCTTGATGCCCCCGCTTCCTTGCGCGGTGCGCTTGAACAATACGGACCCGATGGATTGATGAAACTCGCTGGCGACGCCAAAGGCGACACGATCGCGATTGATCAGGTCACCCGCTGGCTTCCGCCGGTTCCCGACCCGCGTGTGTTCCGAGATTTCTACGCCTTCGAGCAACACGTCAAAACGTGCCGCCAGAAGCGTGGCCAGGAGATGCTGCCGGAATGGTATGAATTTCCCGTCTTTTATTTTTCCAATCCCGGTTCGTTCAGGGGACACATGGAGCCGGTCAAAAAGCCTGCTTCAACGAAAGAGCTGGACCTCGAACTCGAAGTCGCTTGTGTCATCGGCAAGGATATTTCCGACGCCAGTGGTGACGCCGCGGACGATGCAATTTTCGGCTATATGGTGTTGAACGATCTTTCGGCACGCGATTTGCAGCGTCAGGAAATGAAGTGCATGTTAGGCCCGGCCAAGGGAAAAGATTTCGCCTCCGCCGCTGGCCCGTGGGTTGTGACTAAGGACGAAATCGAAGACAAGCGTGTAGGCCCGGGAAAGTATGATTTAACCATGCTCGCACGCAAGAACGGTAAGGAAATTTCTCGCGGCAACTTCAAAGACATCACCCACGATTTCACCAAGATGATTGAACGCGCCTCGCGCGACGTCACGCTCTATCCTGGCGACGTCATCGGCAGCGGCACGGTGGGAACGGGTTGTATTTTGGAACTAGGCCCCGACAACACCGGCGGCTGGCTGGAACCCGGCGACACCATAGAGCTGGAAATCGATCAGTTGGGTATACTCACTACACCTATTATATAATGCCCTGCCATTACCTTTAGTCGGTTTGTGAGTATGACTATTATAGACTAATTCCGTGTGCGACCCGTACTGCACTTGATATCAATCCAGCACTTTTTGCAAAAATTGCTCAATCACTTGGTCGAGTTTTTCTGGTTGATCATCCATAATAAACACTCGTGCATCCTCAATCGTCTGAATTGTGATCTTATCACTCAGGCTTTCGATGCCATTCCACGATTCCTGACATTTTGTGCGCATGTAATCCTGACCTTCTACAAAGTAAAATTCTTTATCGAAGCCAGGCATAAGGACTAACGTCGGAACCTTTAATTTCGAAAATTCCGTTGTAATATCGTACGCCCAGGCTTCACACAGATAGCGTACCCATACCGGAAGTGAAGGCGCGGCCGCTTGCCGCCATAGCTGCAGGGCACGTACAGGATGACGAGCGTAGTCATGTGGATAATAGTTGTTGTCATCCCAGGTATCCCGCGTTACTGTCTTAAACCAATGCGGTGCCATTCCTTTATCGATCCGTAATGCACGTTCCTCAGGTGTTACACTTCTCTTAAGTTGTTTTTCCACCATGAGGTCCTTGGCTACCCCACTGATGATTACGGCGGCAGAAATTTTATCAGGATGGTCGAGTGCTAATCGCAGCGCCACTTCAGTTGCGTTCATCCAGTGCCCTACAACAATGGGTCGCTTCAACTTTTTTTCTACAATGAGATTTTCAATGCCTTTTTGGGCTCCACGTATCCATGTCTGCTCACTGTAACTTGTACCCTCGCTTGGCATGGGAGGAGCAGCTGTACCCCCTGAGCCCGGAAGCGTAACAGCGTACATCGAGTATCGTTCCTTGTGTTTCTCCATGTATTGATTATAAATATCGCCGTCGAAACCCGCGCCAGCGATTAGAATCATGTCCTGCGAACCGGTTCCAACCTTCGTGACACATCCCAGCGTCCCCAATTCGCAAGGAACATACCCTTTCGCATGAACTAGATTGTTCAGGCTGGGATCCTGATCCATCCGTCTCTGCTGCGCATGAACTAATTGTGTTAAACACACTACCAAGAAACTTAAGATGTGAATCTTTTTCATCATTTCAATCTCCTCTGCCAATTTGGATTTGATCTAATCAGGTTCACTTTAGATTATTAACGGTGAGTGATTTCCCTGTTGTATAAAATAGTTCCATAAACATGCGAATTCTATAAGTGAACCTGCAGCCCGAATAATACGTCTAGTTTATTTGAAATGATGAAAATTACTGCATGATGACTATGTAATATTGTCGTTATTCGTAACACACTGTTGTTCAACATTTAATAACGATAAACGGGTTTATCTGTTTTTACTCGACAGTAGCATTTTGTGATTCGGCTTGTGCCGCCCGGTACTTGTCGAGCTTAGCTTCCAATTCAGCGCGAGCGAGAGCTGACTCATCGGGCCACTGCTCAATCGTCTCTCCTACGAATGAACTTATTACGCTATGATATAGAGTTGAGAATATTAAAATAACGTAATGTATTTAAGTCACATCGCCAAACATCATCTGGACGATGTCGCCCGCAAAGCCCATGACGTCTTTCGCAGCGGCTTTTCCCTCCTCACTCTTGAGTGAAGAAAACATAGCCTCTTTGTTTTCGAAATATAGCTCTGCCATCATATAATACTTCGGCTCACCACCAGGCGATCCGGTCATGTGCGACAGCTCAAATTTTTGTAACCCTGGCATTTTTTTCGCCAGAGGCGCGTGAATTTCCTGATAATGTTTTTCAAACGCCTCAACGTCCGCCGGTTTTTTGTACAACGCAATAAATTTGACCACCGATTAACTCCTTTCGATATAATCCTTCAAAAATTCCTTATCCATCACAATTTGAACCTGCTTCCCCTTTGCAAGCAAGCGGTCGCCACAATGAGCCGTCAATTCGCACACCGCTCGCACATGTCGATC
>CBDTZI010000362.1:0-4013 GCA_965364865.1 uncultured bacterium
GATTGTCTAACGATCAGCACAGAGAATGGTCGCAGTCGCCGCCAATTCGCCGTCTTGGGAGCTTCATAAGCGGTCAAACCCATCATGGAAGTATCGCCAGCGAGCGCTGCGTCAATCACCATCCACGCTTCGCCGATATCGCGCAGCCGGTGCTTGCGATCTTTCTGCAAACAACGCTTGAGTAACATTTGAATGTTTGGGGGTATGGCATGGGGAAGTGTGTCCCAATCGGGATCGACTTTGAGAATCTCAGCCATTAAATCGCTGTTGGTTTCACCGTTGAACGCCCGCTCACCCACCAGGCATTCGTAGAACACACAGCCGTAGGACCAGATGTCAGTGCGCTTATCGACGGGACGACCGCGGGCCTGTTCGGGACTCATGTAGGCTGCGGTGCCCATGACAACACCCGGCCTGGTAAAATCAGCCGTGATGGTCGGGGAATTTTCAATATCCATTTGCGTGGATTCGTTGGCCATCGCTTTGGCTAAGCCAAAGTCGAGAACTTTGACTTTACCCTCTGGGGTAATTTTGATATTCGCTGGCTTGAGGTCGCGGTGAATAATCCCTCGCTCGTGGGCCGCTTCCAACGCCTCGGCGATCTGTTTGCCAATTTGTAGCGCTTCTTCCACCGGCATGAGACTGATCTTTAACCGTTCCGCCAACGTTTCCCCCTCAACCAATTCCATCACCAGGAATCGTTTACCCTCGGCTTCTTCAAAACCGTAAATGGAGGCGATGTTGGGGTGGTTCAGCGAAGCGAGTACCTTCGCTTCACGCTTAAATCTTTGTACACGCTCGGGATCGCGGTCGAACAGGTCGGGCAACACCTTAATAGCTACTTCGCGATCGAGTGTAGAATCCGTCGCGCGATAAACCTCGCCCATCCCGCCGGCTCCGAGGGGAGAAACCACCTCGTACGGTCCCAATTTGTCACCAGAATTCAACGCCGACATATTGATTTGTATCCTAAAACGATCGGAAATTTTTCCAGCCATGCTTACAGGTGAAAGGATAGGTAAAACCAACCCATTAAGCAAGAATCAAAGTGGGAGTAAAATCAATTGGAAAAATTTGGCTAATCAGTGAACAACAGTGCAAACGATTCAGGAGGTTTTCTGAGAGATCGACCTGGATGGAGGATTCACATTTTCAGGGTGAATTTCTGAAACCGGTTTTGATTTAGGACACGAAGCGCCTTGAAGCCCGCTACTCGTGTCGGTCGCAGTTTGAGTTGAAGATGTTTGTTGAAGTTCATGCCGGTTTCGCAGCCAATCGCGCAACCGCTGTGAAGAAATGGGTTGATTTCCGGGCGTGGCTGCTTCAATCGCGGCGGTCGCGTTTCCAAGATACGCCGTCTGCATCAAACTCGCCTTCGCCGCCAGCGCCAAGGTTGAAGCTGACAACATCGCGTCACCACATCCCAGCAAATCCACGACGTGCGGGTTAAACGCGGGAAGCTGTTCACTTTTTAATCGACCGGACCATTCAGCGGATTGCCGATCCTGACTCCCGCGTTCAAAAACAACCATGCCGTGTTTTGCCAGCGTCACAAAAATATTTTTTGCCTGCGTCTGAGCCAACAAATTCCACGCGATGGAAGATAAACCGGAGTCGTGATCGTTTAAGGTCGCTCGCACTTCACGCTCCGTCGGGCAAAGCAGATCAACGTGACGAAAATCCAACAGGCTGTTGCGACCACCACTCACATCGGCGGTAATCGTGGAAACATTGTGTCGAAGAGTTGGCAGGATGCGATTCAACAACGAACCCGTAATCATACCGTACCCAAAATCACAAAAGATCACCGCGTCCGCGACCTTGGATTCTTTCTCCAGAATCGCAGCCGCCTGCCGCTCCGCCACCGAATCCAACGGCTGCCGCTGGGCACGGTCCACCTTGAATAATTTGGTGTCTTCGGCGAGAAAACGCGTTTTTTCGACCATCGCAGGCCGGCATTCAATCAACTCGGATTCGACACCCTCCTCCATTAGCACATTCGCCACCATGGCGCCCTGCTCGTCCTTGCAGCCCGCGGAAAGTAAAAACGCTTTCGCACCCAGCGCCGCAACATGACGGGCAACGACAGCGGCCCCTCCGACGTAACTTCGCTCATCACGATGGACGAGACTCATCATGGGTGACTCGCTCGCGACTCCCATCGCATCGCACAACACATAACGATCAATGACAATGTCACCCACCACCAGCACACGCAAATCACGAAAACGGTCTAACGTTTGATTGATAGTTTGGGAATCGATTTCATGTCGACGACAAACGATTTGAAGATGTTGCGATTCTGCTTCGTTGTTGTGCGGCATCTGCTCAATCAATTCGGAAGAGCTGAACACAATTTCACCGCTGGAAAAAATGATGCGACCCCCATACTCTTCCACGACATTTTTTTCTGACAGGAAACCCGAATCGGTCGAATGTTCATATTCGCGACCCTTGACATAGAACTCAGGTCGAATCCGGGAAAGAACTTCGTTGGCGATCGGTGCGGGATTGATATAAACGTAATCAACAAACATCAGAGCCGCCAAATTTTCCGCACGCAACTCCTGTGGAATATAGGGACGCTGCGGCCCCTTATCCATACCCGAATCCCCGGTCAGCGAAACGATCAACACATCGCCCTGGCGACGGGCAAACTCCAGATAGCGAATATGCCCCGGATGAACGATGTCAAAACAGCCATGACACTGCACGATGGTCTTGCCGTGTGAACGGGCCATCTCGACCCGAGCCATAAGCTCGTCCAACGAAACAATTTTTTGTTGCAAATCTGACGACACCAGATCACCTTTTCACAATTCAAACGAGTCCCTTGAAACGACAACAACAAACCTCCGATTCAAACGAATCAGCCATTCGTGTCGATACACCCGTCCCGTTGAATTGGATATCGGCCTGTTCTACCGGTCGGGTACACGTTTTTAATGCCCAGGGGACGGTTTTCGTGGCCTCGTGGTTGCAAAGTATGCCCAAACCCCTACTATTTCGCCTCAACCGGTAAGATAATGGCTCTGAGCGAACCGCCGTCTCGAACAAAAGTACATGGATGATAAAAACGCGGACTGACCAACGGACTGACCACAGGCGCTAAAAGATCATGCCAATACCTTGGACTCTCCATAAATACATCTTTCGAGAGATGGGCAAGACGTTTTTGCTGACCTCGGCGGCGATGACGGTCACGCTCAGTCTCGGTGGCGGCGTGCTTAACATGATTCGTCTGGGCGAGGTCACACCCGGTCAACTTCTGAGCCTGATGGGGTTGGTGATTCCTGTGGCCATCGCGCTGACCTTACCGATCGCGGCTCTGTTTTCCGCGACCTCAACTTATGGCCGACTCAGCGCGGACAACGAATTCGTCGCCTGCCGCAGCAGCGGGATCAATTTACATACTCTTTTTCTGCCCACGGTGGTATTAAGTTTATTGTCTGCGAGCGTCACGTTCGGATTTACCAACTGGTTGATCCCGGGCATGGTTCGAAATCTGAATCAATTTGTAAACGCGGATTTCGGCACGCTGATTCAACAACGACTGAACCGCCCCGGCGGGATCAATCTAGCTAACCTCAGACTCAACGCCGATGAACCGGTAATCGATCCGGACAACCCGAATCGAATCATACTCAATCGAGTTACGTTTGTAGAAATGGATGGCGAAGAGTGGGACAAATTCGGCACCGCCCATTCGGTGATCCTACAATTCATTAAAAAAGATGATCGTGTTTTTATTCAGGCGGACATGCACGGCATGACGTATTACGACCGACCCAAAGGCCAGTTCGCCGACCTGGGCCATCAGCGCATCCCGCCGAACGAACTGCCCAACATGGTGCCCCAAAAAATTAAGTTTCTCACCCTGTTTGAACTCTTTCATTATTTACGAAATCCAGAACAGTGGCGAGAGGTCCAGGACTCGATACTGAAATTGCGATCGTATGTGGGTATCAAAACGGTATACGATTCGCTGGAAAAACAATGGGTCGACAAGGATC
>CBDTZI010000363.1:0-3999 GCA_965364865.1 uncultured bacterium
TTGCGGATGCCTCCGACGCCAAAGCGGTGAAAAAAGCAAAGAAACTTGCGGGTGTGGGTTGCGAGTCGTGTCATGGGCCGGGTGGAGAATACGTCAAGCTTCATAAAGAGTTGTTAAAATCAAAGCGTGCCTACACGAGCAAAGAAATGTACGCTTCGGGTATGTATAAAATTCAAGAGTCTGTTTGTGTGCAATGCCACAACAGTGATAACCCGACTTTTGATGCGGCAAATCCGTTTGATTTTGCTAAATACAAAGAAGTCGGTGCTCACGACCATTTTCCTCTGAAACAGAAAAGGGAATAACTGAGTCGCTGATTGAATCCCGCGCCGTTACGGTCGTTCCTGGCCGATGGCGAAGAGGTTGATTCGTTTTTCACCCAGGCTGTTGGTGACAAACAGATAATAGTTCAATTGAAAACTGTCCGGAATCCATGAAGCGATGGTTTCGGGCAGTTTTTTTGCAATGGCGACGCCGAAAGGCAGGGGTGTGTTTCCGGTTTTGTCTTGTGGACCACCCAGTAGCATCAGTAATTTTCCCTTCTCGTTGTACAAATGGATGTGCCCGAATTCGCTGTCCGCAACGAAGATCACACCGTCCGGCCCGACAGCGACATGTTTGGGTTTTCCCATATCACCGTACCCATTGCCCGGCTGACCCATGCTCAATAGTAGCTGTTTTCCAGTCGTTTGATGAGTATCGAACACCTGCACTCGTGAATTGAGCATGTCTGAAACGATCAGACGATTGCGCTGTTGGATGGCGACGCCGGTTGGAAAATAAAACTTCCCCGGGTTGTTACCGCGAGAGCCGATGCTTCCGATGTGCTGACCATTGTTAATGTAAAACAGGTCTACGGTATGTTCCTCGGCGTCGGTGACATAGAGAGTGGTTTCGTGAACGGCGACGGCGGTCGGTTTATATCTCTCTCTGTTTTCCGGTTTGAAATGGACGATAACCGTTCCATTGTTATCGAAACAGATCACCTCTCTTCGATCGGTGTCGGCTACATAAATATACCCCCTGTCATCGACCGCGACCGCAACCGGTTTTTTTAATGTAAGGTTTGTCGAGCCCGAAAGGCTTGCCGAGCCAAAGTATTTTGATGTCCCCGTATGTAAGTCCCAGTCGTGCAAGGTCGAAGAGGCTGCGTCGCAAATGTAAAGATGATGGTTTGCGTATGCGATGCCCGCCGGGCGAGATACATAGGGGCCGGTGAGTTCTCCGCGTAGCCATTCTTTGATGTTGCCGCGATGGGGAATTAGATCGTGCAATCGGTTAAATGATTTCAGATGGATCGCGCGAGTTTTTGCTGGTGGAGATGGAAAGTATACGAAATCGGGTCGAATGGTTTTTGTAGTGGAACAACCGGTAGATGAAATGAACAATAAGGTCAGCATGACACTCGCACAGTGCAACCTGCGAATCATGTCAGGACGGGTGAACAAACAATTGTAAATTATTTTCGGTGGCACGATAGACACAGGTTACTGCGTGCGTTTGTGGTGACAAGCATGTACGGTAATTCAGATTGATTGTGTGGGTCGTGACAGGAGATACATTCAACTTTACCGGCGGGTAAGACGATCCTTCCCTGGCTCGTGACGACGGAGGCGGGCTTAAACCCGCGATCCAACATGGGGTATTTCACGCCGACGGGATGGTCGGATGAGCCATGCCCGGTGCCAAAGATGCCCGGATTCTGTATGTTGACCACGCGTCCTTTCAGGGGTGTGGGTGTAAAATCTTTTGCGATGGTGCCGTCGTGACAGCGAATGCACATCCGCGTTCCCTCGCCCGCTGATTTTGAATCCTTCAACGATGCGCCGAAAGTTCGCTTCAAATTGGCCAACGGATTCCAGAGTGGGGCAGCAGCGGGCAGTTTCTTACTTTCGGGAGTGTGGCAAGCGCCACAGGTATCATCTTTGGACCAACCGGATTGACTGAAGTCATGTTTCGATCCCTCCATGCCCGCCCAGGTCAAACCAGTGAACGATACCAGCGTTAAACACAATAGCGAAATGAAGATGCTCGTTTTTCTCAACATCGTTAGCGTCCTCTCAATTGTGAGAATGATCCAGATGAAATCGTTCGTGCCGCAGCGCCGCCTGCGTAGGGAAAACCGATGTGGGTCACGCCGTGGCAGGTCAACGTACAATTTCCCGCGAATCGGCCAGTGTCGTTATATTCGACCCGGTTGCCCGCGGGTGAAGTGACCACCGACAGATCAAAATTGATCAAATTTGAATGGTTTGTGCTGTTTCCCTGGCCTCGATAAATACCGTGTGCGTCGTGACACACGCTGCACGGTGTTCTTAAATCTACAATGTGACGTCGATGCAATGAAAAACTGTCGCCCGCCAGGATGCTTTCACGACTATGACATCCGTAACAAAGTGCGTAGGCGTTTGCGCTTTCCGCGGTAAAGTCTGCGGTCTCGTAATTTCGCACCAGCAGGTTTTCATAGATGGAGCCGTGTGGACCGTTCGCACCGGTGCCGCCAAACGCACGGGCGTTGTCGCTGGAATGGCAATCGGTGCAGGTAATAACGCTGCCGACACGAAGGGGTGCGATCAGGCTGACCACATCCTGGTTTCGGCGAGGCCCTGCGACCGGATGGAACGACGGATTCGACGTTTGAAATTCCAACCGAGCGTTGGTCTGCGTAACCTGTCTCGAAGTGTTGAGTCGAGGTCGGCCAACACTATCGCTATGACATTTTAAGCAGATTTCATACAGAAAAGTTGAATTGTCCGTCTGGCGGCCGCTGATCGTGATGCCGGTCACGAATCGGTTGGGTGGTTTAATCGATTTTCCGACCGTGCCGCGTACCGAGCCGATGGGGTTGTGGCCCGCCGCGTGGGGATTGTGACAGTCGACGCACTCGGCATGTCGTCTCATGGTGAACGGGTTTTCATTGGGATCGTGGATGCCCGTTTTGAATCTACCGCGATGAGACGAGAATTTGTTGATGTCCGCGGCGATGTTGTAGTTTGCGATTTCTCCGCCGTGACAATTCAAACAGGATTCTTCTTCCCGTTCAAAACGTAACAGTTGATCACGTTTGGGCGCGGAATGAATCTTGTGGCAACTCATGCAGGCGTTGTCCCTGACGGTGTTGTATTTTAATCTTTCCGATGGATCGACGGTGCGGCCGGTGACTCTTTTTCCACTGCGTGCGTGAGCGGCGTTGTTCCAGCCATTGAGATCGTGGCAACTCACACAAATCGCACCCATCTGATCCGGCACGCGTAAAAAGTCGCCCAGCTCGTTGTTGTGCGGGTCGTGACAGGTTGAACACTGCACTTCGCCGTGCGTTCCCAGTGGTAATTTTTCGGTTAATAATTCCGGTGCACGAATTTGTCTGTCGACGTTAGCCAGCGCGCGATCATATCGAAAACCGATGGGGTGATCGTCGGACAGGTCGTTGCTTAAATCGGTGGTACCCGGCGGGATGGTGCGCGACGTCATGATGATCGGGTGCGTGGTCGGTCTCGACAGCACGTTGCCCAGGGCCATGGAGCCGTCGTGACAACTCAAACACATTTTGGAGGGTCCGGTGGGTTGATCGATTCGTGCGTCCGTCGTGGAGCTATCGTAAATACGATAATAGGTTCGCGGGTTTTCGCGATTCCACAGCGGCGTTTGTGGGGCGGCGTTGTGTGGTGCGTGGCAGAAGATGCAAATTTCACTTTCGTTGACCGATCGGATCGGGCCTGGCCCCTGGAACGAGAGATCATGCTTGGAATGAACGACCGTGTCGTCAGCAAGCGATACACCGCAAGTCATTAATACAAGTAAAAATCCTGTTTTCATCAGTTCTTTAATTTTTTTCATGGTTTTGATCTTCACGACTCATCCTTTATATACGCAAAGACCTGCAATCTTTTATTCCCAGATTCCGCCACCCAGATTCGATCTTGGTCGTCGATCGCGATTCCCGCAGGCAGAGAAAACTTTCCCGGTTCAATTCCTTCGTATCCCAGGGCCATGAGTAGC
>CBDTZI010000364.1:0-3997 GCA_965364865.1 uncultured bacterium
GTGATGTCGCTGTCACGCGGCGCGAAAAGAACCCATGTGGATGTGTTGTTCAAAGACGGTTCCCGCAAGTCGTGGGTGCTGGAGTTTGCGGACCTGGAAAGGGTAGACTTTGATGAGATCGGATCGTAAGAAAAAAACACTACGAAGGACACAATCATGCGACACGCAGTAATCATGGCTGGCGGAGCTGGCGTAAGACTTTGGCCTTTGAGTCGAAGAAGTAGACCCAAACAAATTTTAAAACTCTTTAGCGGGACCAGTTTACTACGACAATCGTATGAACGCATCGCTACGATCTTGAAGCCGGAACAGATTTGCGTGATCACCAATCAATCCCACCTGCCTATCGTCGCGGAAGAATTGCCAGAGATGCCCGCAGCCAACATGGTCGGGGAACCCGTGGGCCGGGACACCGCCAACGCCGTAGGGTTGGCATCCGCTCTACTGGCCCATCGTGATCCCGACGCGGTCATCGGCATGTTTACAGCCGATCACATGATCACACCGACCGATCGATTTTGTAAAACCATCGAAAAGGCCTATGAAGTAGCTGAAGCCAATCCTGACGCGCTGGTGACGATGGGGATTCGACCCAACCGACCCGATACCAATTATGGCTACGTGCGTCGCGGCGAACGGATTAGCGAAGGTGTTTTTGAAGTCAACAAATTCACGGAAAAACCATCGATGGGTACCGCGGTCAAATATCTTTCCTCCGGAGAGTATTACTGGAACAGCGGCATGTTTGCGTGGAAAGCGTCCGCGATCTTAAATCAATTGCAAAAACATCTTCCGCAAACGTATGAAGCGGTCCAGGAAATCGCCGAGGCCTGGAATACCGATTCCCGACAGCAAAAACTCGAAAGTTTATACCCCTCGTTGATGAAAATCAGCATCGACTTCGCTGTGATGGAACGGGCTGAGAAGGTGATTGTCGTGGAAATGGATTGCCACTGGGTAGACGTCGGATCCTGGCCAGCGATCGAATCGGTCATCGACGCGGACGCCGACGGTAACGTTTCCGCTTGCAAACGTGCGGTGCACTTGGGATCGCGTGGAAACATCGTGGTCTCGGAAGACAACCATTTAATCGCGACGATCGGGGTGGATGATCTGGTGATCATTCATTCGAGTGACGCGACGTTGATCTGTAAGAAGCGTGATTCGCAGGGGATCAAGGAACTCGTGGACAACATCAGCCAGGAATTCGGCGAAGAGTATTTATAAACACACTGTTCTTCCACCGAACGCGCTAGTTCACGATTGAATATCATTGTTATGACCAGATATCTCGGCATCGACCACGGAAGCAAACGCATCGGATTGTCGATCGGGGATGATCAGATCAACCTCGCAACCCCCTTACAGACGCTTACCGTGGAAGGACTCGTAAAACATCAAGTGGTTGCCGTCTTGAAAATCGCAGATGAATTCGACGTCGATGCTTTTGTGGTGGGCCTGGCAAAAAACATGGACAACACCGAAGGAAAGCAGGCGAAACTCTGCCGCGCGTTTGGGGATGCCATCTCGAAAGCCAGCGGCAGGGAGGTTCACTACTTCGATGAGAGATTATCATCTCGGGCTGCGGAAGAATTGTTACAGCCAGCTGAACTGACTCGAAAAAAGAAAAAGAAAGTGCTCGATTCCGTCGCCGCCCAGATCATTCTGCAATGTTTTCTCGATGAACAGAATCATTCTGCAAACCCTTAACGGTCGCAGCTGATATCGAACCATTCACCTCACAGACACTTTTGGATGACTCCGAAAGTACCCGCAGCGGATTCGTATTGGTTTGTTGGAGCTGCTTGTATGGAAGCGGCGTCGGTTGACCATACGTTGGGGTCAGATATTTTTCATAAAACTCGTCGTTGCATGCGGAAAGACATCGATCCCAATACTGTTGATAGATCGGATCGCTCAACGCGCGATCGCGAATCTCGTTGAGCGGTTCATCGGTCACATTACCATAACTGATCGGGATAAACGCACAGGGCATAAATTCTCCCTGAGCAGTGATATACATCATTTCCTTCACCGCCGGGCATCCCCGCTCCTTGTAATTCCCTTCAAAATCGGTACGCGTGTGACGATGCCTTTCCATAAACTGCGAAAGATACTGCATGTCGTCTTCGTTCAGTTGTGCTTCGCGATTGCCCGCCCAAGCTCCAACCGGACACGCCCACCCCAGCTGCATACCACAACCGAGAGATTTCGTGAGCGTCGCTAACGATTCCAGATCGTCGGAGCGAATATTTTGATGGGTAATCACCGCGCTAAGCGATACCTTCATCCCCATTTTTCTTGCGAGTTTGACGGCGTTGACCGTTTTTTGCCACGCACCTTTTTGACCTCGAAAGGCATCATGCACCGTATCCTCCGAACTATCGAGCGATACGCTCAACACATCAACGCCCGCACGTTGCAAACTTTTGATTCGAGTTTCGGTGAGTAACGTTGCGTTGGTACTGACCATAATGAAATTTTTTCGTGGATGAAAAACAGAGATGATTTCTTCCAGGTCTTTGCGTAACAGCGGCTCACCCCCGGTAAACTGGATATTAAAAAATCCAAGTTGCTCGGCTTGACGTGCGAGTTCCCGGTATTGATCCATGGTCATCGAGGGCTTATCACCACTGTGCAATGAAACCGCGCTGCAATGATCACACGAAAGATTGCACTTGTAATCCACCGCGATACACAATGATCGGGGAATCATTTTTCCCATACGAACCTGTAGATGATTCCGAATCAACTTGCCGATCAGTCGCGGTTTTCCTGTACCGATGGCGTAGCGGAGATTGTCGAACAACATATTCGCCTGTTTCAAAATTCGCGGAATCATCTCGTGTCCTTACGTGGGCTTCATCTACCGTGGGCAATGGTTTGCGGAAAAACCCGCGAACCTATTCCGATAATATGGTTATCGGCAGATAAACGCGGCGGATCAACCAGCGCGGATTGGATAGGAAATGCTTACTTTATACCGTATTTTGAACCTGAGGGGTCGGTTTTTGAGATTGTACGAACCGCGGAATCAGGCCCGGCGCTGAGATGTCGCAGCAGATGATGAATCGTTTCGACCTTGACGGATTCGTCGATCGCGATGGCGATGTCATCGGGTGTAAAATGCTTACCCGGCTGACCTTGAATATGGGTCAATATTTTTTGCTGCAAAGACAAGACTTCCACCGCTGCTTTTTTCCCCGCATCCACACCGGGTTGATGATAGGCGTTGACGTTGATGAGCTCGGCATACAGACTCACCGCACGTTCAAAAAGCGCAACCAACACACCAACACTTCTTGCGCACAGCGAATCCAATGTAATCGTGATCGACTCGCGATCGGCTTCATGAAGAGCCGCACGCGTTCCCAACCAATACGCATTGAGAAAATCGCTGGCGGTCAATTCCTCTTGAATTTTCAAAGATGGGTTTTCTCGATTTTTCAAAGTACGAATAAATATAACGAAGAAATCGTTTTTACCGTCGCGAAGCTGCTGCATGAAAGAGTGCTGATCCGTCGTTCCTTTGTTCCCCAGCACGGTCAAACCCTGATGCACGGTGTCACCGCCGCGATCAAACTTTTTACCCAGCGATTCCATCACCAGTTGTTGTAAATATCGCCCAAACCATTCCAGTCGATCGCGATAGGGCAAGACCACCATGTTCCGGTCTCCTGTGCCGTCACTCGCATAGTACCACATCAACGCCAGCATCGCAGCCGGGTTTTTTTGTACGTCCTTCCCCCGAGTGATCCGATCGCATTCGCGCGCGCCGTCGAGGAATTCATCCAAATCCACGCCCATCAACGCAGCGGGTAACAACCCCACCGCAGAAGTGACAGAGGTACGTCCACCAACCCAGTCCCACATCGGAAAAATCTGTAGCCATTTTTCCTTCGTGGCCTGTTGATGCAAAACGCTTTGGTCCTGCGTAATCGCGACGGCATGTTTGGCAAAATCGAGACCCGCCGTTTGATACGCGTGGGCCACTTCC
>CBDTZI010000365.1:0-3988 GCA_965364865.1 uncultured bacterium
TTTTGGGTCTGGGGCTTGTTGGGTCACTCAATTTATCTGTGGGTGACCAGGAGAACTTATAAGGTTTTTGGCCGCCCGTTACATTGGGTGAAGGGTTTTTGCGTTGTCCTTTTTTCATGTTGATGTCAGCCCCAGCTCTGACCACCAATGGAACCGGCGGAATGAATTTCAGAAACGGGGTTTTCAACCAGATCGGCGAATAATCATGACCTTCATGCCGGACCACCATATCCGGTCGTTTTAATTTCTTTTCGTCCATCGCACCCACGATCCGCTGTTTGGGTAAGACCAACAGCTCCAGCGGGATACGGATGTTGAGAATGTCTTTGGGTTTCTTTTTTCGTGATGAGCCTGAGGGGTGCAACGCGACGTTCCCCATGCGCAACAGATAGGGAAGTTCGGAGATGTCCTGCATGAATGAAATCGCAGATTGCAGTGAACCAATAGCCGTGATTGTAATCATCATGCTCTTGATTTTTGTCTTACGATCTTCGGACACGCGGCTTTGCGTAACCTTGGCGTTCTGCAGCTTATGTTGATCAATTAAGGTGTTGAGTTGTACGCGTGCGTGGTTTTGCAGTTTGGAAGTATCAAACGTGCCTATGCGGTTGACCAGCGTCTGATATTCAAAGCGAGCCAGGTTGACCTTGTCTTCCATCTCGTTCAGCTTGTCGAGCGTCTTTTGTTTTTGCGAGATGCGCTGATCGATGGTCACTAACGGTTTAATCCATCTGGGATAGACCACGCTGGAGATCATCGCATAAGCGATCGCCGCTGAAAACACGCCCACCAATATTTTAGTTCGTTGATTCATGATTTTATGTACGCATTAAAAATAGGTCTTAATCGCTTTCTTTGTTCGAGCGCTTTGTCGTTTTCGTAGAACCATTTTTTCCGTCATTGAGCAGTTTGATCCGGATTTCCTGAATAAACGGATAAAGCTCTTTTTTCTTTTCCGATTGGGGGCCCATGTTTGCCTGGAACCGAGGTAAGGTATGGCCCGCTCTGCGAAACTCGTTCAACGCCTTAATGACATTGGATGCATGGTCGCGATTTTTCGCTTGGGTCTTCAGCGTCAACTTCCCATCCCCTTGTTTTAACTCCATGTGCGAGATATAGAGTTCCTTGTGGGAGGGGAGTGACGGGACGATATCAAAAATAACGTCCACCCAGAGGTTCTGGTCGGTGTCGAAGCTGTGAATTTGATCCATCAGCTTGAGAAATTTCTTGTTGGCTTTGGTTTTATCTTCCAGCTCTTCGATGGTCTGTTCGATGCGCGCCAGATTGTCGCGGTCCGCCTGAGTGAATTTGGAAAATCCAACAGCCAGGGCAGACATGAACAACACAAACACCGCGGCGATCATCGGCGCTTTTTTAAGTTTTTGTGTCGTTACGGAATAAACTTTTTTCGGATGAAGAAAATCGAAATACTGTGTAGGCTCTTGATCCTGCGCGAGAACAAGTCCCAACGATGCACTGCACGCCGAGGCCGCAGCCCCTTCTTCGGGATCCCACCCAAACGTCGAAGCCGGGTTGTACAGCTCGGTGGTTAAGTCAAGGCGTTGTTGAATGACTTCTGTCAGTCGTTCTTCAATACCCAGGTCACCGCCAATGACAACGTGATCAATACGGCCGCCGGTGTCTGTGGCTCGATACGCTTCGATCGATCGCGTAACTTCCAGCACCATCGAATTTATGACCCCTTCCAACCCGGAAGATGAGCCGGGGGAGTGCAAAGGGGGTTCCTGAACTTCATCCGGCGAATCCGCGCCGTCCAGCAAATAAGGCTTGCCGGTATCCGTTGTGGAGTCATCCTGCGAGATCGAAAGCGAAGGCGAGTCCGCTACGTCTTTGGGGATCATCACCGAAGCGGCGCGTGAAAATGAAAGCTCGCCGTGATGGATCACATCAATTTCCGTCAGCACGGGTCGTACATCAATAAACAAGACCCGATCCGGAATGGCGAACCGCAGCATTTTACAAACCGCGACCTTGTTGGCGTGTGGGCGAAGTCCGATCCGATCCAGCTTTAATCCCGCGTGATGAAACGTGGAGGTGTATTGCTCCAGCTGTTCATGTTGAACAGCCGCGACCAAAATGTCGGTGGACGTTGATTCTGCCGTTTTTGATTCCACCGTGTAATCGATCACCGCTTCTTTCACCGGGAAGGGGAGTTCCTTGGCGATTTGTATCTCAACCATGCCGGGCAAATCTTCCGGCCTAGCCAACGGCAGTTGTAATGATTTTAGAATGACCAGGTCACGGGGAATGTCCACGATCGCATGTTTCGTCGAGAGGCCTTCCTGATCCAGCGCACGTCGTATGTGCTGGCCCATTTGTTCGGGATTGTTCGTATCAATACTGGTGGGAATCGCAATGGACAGCAGTCGATCAATCGTAATCCCGCGCTTGTTGATCAGCGCGTGGATGATGCGCAGCGTTTGCGTATCCCAATCAATAGCCAATACATTCTTAAGTCGTTTTCTAGCGGACACGGATGTTCTCCCGGTCTTGTTCACGGATCGGATATTGTCCGCCGAGCCGTGTTAAATCGCGATAATAAATCGTCTGGGCAATCGGTCCGACCATGTCCACGATCACCTGTAATCTCGTTACCATACCAATATGATCTGCGTAGCCCAGCGATTCAATCATAAATTGTTGGCCCCGCGCTGTGATTAGCGGCGCGATGCGTTCGTAAGTATCCATGGACACTGCTTCGTTCATCACCAGCCAGGCTGTAGTTTTCATCTCGTCGGCGCTTAAACCCTGCCGATGATCGAGGATCAACTTGACCTCCTCATCTGTTATACCCTCCAAAGTCATTAACACTTGCAAAGGGGCCGTATTAACATTGATAAGTCCGTCAATTCGCCTCTGATCGGGTTTCAACACCGTTAATCGGTCCATCAGAACAGGCAGAAATTCTATCGGGATCGGACCGGGAATCAGTTCGCCTTCCGCGGATCGAACACGCATCAGCGAAGCCGGTGAATCCACAGTTCTCGTTGTGGATTGAGGCTGACTTCCGCTCTGAGGATTATCGGAATTATTTTCGTTTTCCGAGTTCTGATTTTCGTTTGGAGGGGAATTTTCATCGGAGTTGTTGTTCTCTTCATTCTGCCCCGGGGTCGGATTGTTGTTGCCCGAACCGTCATTGGGTTGATTATTATTCTGATTGTTGTTGGGTTGGTTGTTTTGATTTCCACCCGACACCCGAACCGCAGTGATAATCGGTTCGATCAGTTCCGGATCATCCTCGAACACCTTTTCAAGATCTTCGCGCAATTGACTTTCTTCGGCTAGCAAATAAATACGCGAACGATTTTCGTTGTCCACATTGTTTTCGTACGAGGACACCGTCAGATAGGGATACAAGCCGCGGTTTAACTGATCATCGCCGTTGTCCGGCGGAAACGATTCGTCGTTATCCGTTTCGTTGGGAGTTAACAACCCGTTGCGATCGTAATCCTCGCCGTAAAGAATTTGCCCCGTGATGCCCTTGACCAACAGCAACTCTTCAACCGATTCGTACGGTTTGTTTTTGATGAGATAGGGCTTGCTCAGTTTGAGATAATACTCACCCTCGGTGTCGGGTAGTTCACCGCTGAGCGTGGAGTCGGCGTCGCGCCAATCAATGATCGCATCGACGAGATGTTTCGGATTGATTTCTTTCGGGTCTTCAATCACCAGTCGCATCAAAGTGAGTAACTGTTCTGCGGTGGCGGTGTTCACGTTCAGCTTGGCCGATTCATCAAGAATGCCAATGCGAATATAGTCCTCGTCGTCGGCGGGGTCGTCGGCTACGATACTGAATCGAAACACGGAAGGTTCGTCCACCTCCTCATTGGTTCCCACTACGGAATAATCTATGTTGTGTCCCCAGACAATAATACGATGTAGTTCATCGGGATTGTGAAACCACTCTCCGAGATCATGGCGGTGATCGCGCAAGAGTAATTTCACTCTTTCGATGCCTGCTTCCGCT
>CBDTZI010000366.1:0-3963 GCA_965364865.1 uncultured bacterium
CGATAATCGATTGGCACAGCAGTTGATCCAGACCGATTGATCCTTGTTTTTTTCATCGGGTAGATGGGTTTGGGCATTTCATCCACCAACTGTTGTTCTCTTTCCAGACAGGCGATTTCATTGCGGACCATATTGAGTTTGCCACGAAACCAGTCCAGGGTTTCAGGAATCACTGCCGATCTATTGGCAGCAGCGGTCGGATTTTCATTCGAGTCGTCCAACGACAACCCCGTCATCGCTACAACTTCCTGATCCATATCCTCTTGAAACGTTGGGTTTTGTTGTAGAAAATCCTTATCTTTTCGAAGAGTCTGCACGCGCTGCGATCGACGAGGCGTGATTCTGGACACCCGGGGCATGGGAACGGCTAACGTAATTTCGGCTTTCTTGACTTCACGATGCGCATTGCTTGCTTTCTCTTCATAAGTATTTTTGATGGTTTCGCTGCCCACATTGGCAAAGTGATGGGCTAAATCATCGAACACGTTTTCCCATTCCTCCCTGGCAGGTTTGCCGGGAGTGTCTTTTGGGGTAGGCTGAGTTTTCTTTGTGGGTAGCGTAATCACGACCACTTCGCTATCGAGTTCGCTATCGAAGTTCTTGCTCAACGCTTCCACGGTGTCCGCCGAGTCCACGTTGTGATCGGCTATGCGATCAATCGCTAGTGACAATTCAGGTGCGGGTTGAACATCGACATCTATTTTTTTACTGGCGAATTTTTCTTCCGGCGATTTAAGATATCCAACCAACTCCGCCAGCTGCTTATGGGCAGCTGTAAATTTTGGATTGCATTTCAGCACATGTTCAAACGACCTTGCGGCATCTTCATATTGCTTTTGTCCACGATACATCAGACCCAGATTGTAATACGCATCCGCTTCCGGCAGGACGGCTGAAAAACTTTCCAACGCACGATCAAATTCACCCAACTTACTCAACACCAGTCCCATGTTGATGTGTGCACGGGTCAGTTCAGGATTTAACTCGAGCGCCCGGGTGAAATGTTCCCTGGATTCGGTCCACTGCTCTACAAACATCAATTCAAAACCAAGGTTGTTATGTAAAATCGCTTTGCCGGGTTGTAAATCCACCGCAGCCTTGAACAACACAATCGCCTCTTCATGCTGACCTTGTTTGCTGATCAACATTCCCAGACGATGATACGCAGCCACGAACTGGTGATTCACCGCGATGGCCTTGCGATATTGCACAGCCGCCATGTTGATCTCACCCTGGGCTTCAAGAAGTCTGGCTGCGGCGAAATGGGTCTGTGGTAGAATTTTGGGCATGGGCGCGTCGATCGCGTTGGCGATCTTCGAATCCACCATGGTTGTCCCGTTGAAAGGCTTCCTCGTGTCCACCTTCATGTCCTTGCTGCTACATCCGATAACCGAAATCGCAAGCAACAATGATATTTGTATTTTTTTATGACCCAGCATGGTCTGCCTTTCTAAATCGTAAAGTTAATTATTGGATGCGCCGGTTGTACTCGATGCAATAGATCCTGCGTCTTCCCTTGCATCTTTAGCTGCTTTTTCGATGATCGCAGCATCCACAGCTTCTTTCATTCCGAACGCCCTGGCGGCTGACATACCACGACCGCCGGATAACATGATTTTGACTTCGACGTTTTCCATAGCACAACCGACGACGGATAGATACTCCTCTACATAGGAGATGCGTGCTTTGAGACGTTCTTTATCCGTTTCGATGGTTTCGTAGCGAACAATGCCGCCATAGGTATTCAGCAGCGGAGCCATTCGATCGAGCCGAAAGACACCCGTACCGCTCAATTCATCGGAATGAGGAATGAAATGGATATCCGAGATGGACATATCATGCAGAATGGCATTGTCCACCATATAGGTAAAGTGTACTTTCGGATCCTCTTTCGATCGATCCATCGCCTGCATCTGCCTGTCGTGTGCTGTTGGCATTTTCTTGCTACCACAACCGGCCATGACCACGACCACCAATAAGAGGCTCAATGTCTGATACCTCATCATGTCTGACTCCTTCGAAACCTCATTGTAGGACGGCTTGTGATTCAGTGCCCCGCGAAGGTGATGCACATTTCAACCGCCATGACTATTCAATTCGCCTTGTTTTATCGAGCATATCCCCCCAATACCTTCTCAAAATATCGAACGATTCGTCACAATGTGAAACGCCTAAAAATAACACAAATCAGGTCCAATAAAGGCTTCCGTACCAGTATAGATAACTGTTTTTTTCAACCCTTTTTCAAATCAGTACTGATACACTGCATACAAGTCGAACACTTTTTATTACAATCCCCAACCATGAAAACGATAAACCCTGATTTACTGAACCTTAGCAAGACCCTTCATGATCGATGTATCGTGATCGATACCCATTGCGATACTACACAGCGACTGCTCAAGCCCGAATGGGATTTCACATTGCGCGATCACAAAGGCCACGTGGACATCCCCCGGATGCGCGAAGGCGGAATCGCAGCGATGTTTCTTGCGGTGTACGCACCCGGATCAGATGAACCCGGCGTCTATATCTCCGCGTCGCGCGAACAAATCGCCTGCATCCAGCACACCGCGAACAAATATCAAGATCATCTCGTATTGGCTCGCTCCGCCAACGACATTCGCAAAGCGAAAGCGTCAGGGAAAATAGCGATCCTCATTGCCATCGAAGGGGGTTATCTGATCGAAGATTCGCTCGATAGGTTGCGTGAATATCGAGAAGCAGGAGCTGCCTACATGACGTTGACCCATTCGTTTCATACGAGTTGGGCGGACTCCGCGGGGGTACACGAACATTTAGAACCCAAACATGGCGGGCTGACCGATTTCGGGTTGGAAGTGATACGCGAAATGAACCGCATCGGCATGATGGTAGACGTATCACACGTCAGTGACCAAACTTTCTGGAAGGTGATGGAAGTATCTGAAGCCCCCATCATCGCTACGCACTCTTCGTGCAGGGCCATCTCGCCCCATTGTCGTAATATGAGTGATGAAATGATCAAGGCGGTCGCGGAAAAAAGCGGCGTCGTACAGATGAATTTCGCCGCTGCCTTTATCGATCCCGATGCGAAACCCATAGATAAAGACGCGGTCAAACGATGGATCGCGAATGGCGGCGTGGTGGATAAACCGCTCACCGATCACGTCACACCTTTGAGTATTTTGATCGATCATTTCGACCACGCATTGCAACTGGTCGGGCCTGAACATGTCGGGATCGGCTCTGATTTTGACGGCGTACCCGCATTGCCGGAGGACATGGAAGATTGTTCCAAGCTTCCAAACATCACCGCCTGTCTGTTGGATCGAGGCTATAAAGAAAGCGATCTCGAAAAAATGCTTGGCGAAAACGTGTTGCGAGTCATGGACGCCTGCGATCAGGTCGCATCCAGTAAGTGATCTGGATATCACAGATTGCATTACGGTCACAACCATCCGATTGAACACCATGGATTCGACACGCAGAGAAACGAACACGGATGTACCCATATCAGAATCGGTGATGACGCCTGACGTCACCAAACCGGCGCGGCGAATATCCCTTTACACCCTGATTATGGTCTTTTTGTTGGGGGCTGTGCTGTATTTGCCCGGAATACGATGGGGATTGCCAGATGTAGCCTCCTGGAGTCAGGACACGATCGCCGGGATGCGAACGCTTGGGTCCTCGAAATCCTGGCCCGATCAATGGGTGGGACGCTATCCTCCACTGCATTTTTTGCTTTTGCGAGGCTGCTACGAACCAATCTTGCAGCACTGGGAACGCAACGGCGACCTTACCCACGATGCTGCTACCGGTGATTCACACATCAAACCGCCCCACGAACCAAAAATCGGCTTATTAATCCTGATTTCCAGGCTAGTATCAGTGTTAATGGCTATATCAGCGACTTTGGGGCTTGCAGCTTCGACTCGACGAATCACCGGAGACGATCCTTCCGCTGCCATCGCCGCCGGC
>CBDTZI010000367.1:0-3946 GCA_965364865.1 uncultured bacterium
TCATATTCGATGTTGGAGACTTACTATATTGGAGATATTCCATACCTTGTAGCCTACAATCCTAATGGATCTATATGTGGTTACACCTTACAGCCGGGATCGGCGCCTGGGCTAGTTTGGTCAGAGAAATGGCATGGGAATTACACATGCTTGGCAACAACACCACGCTAATGGCCACTTCACTAAAGAACTCAAACTGCTGACGTTATCTTGAATAATTATCTTTTCGAATATAGAACTAAAGCTTGTGTCGAAAACAAGTCGTACTAGTTCTCTCAACGATATTCGTAACAATTGGCAAAATAATTGTACCTGAACTGAGGTCAAAACATGTAGGATCGATGGTGGGAACGGACCTAGCAAGGATTAGACTAAATTCATTATAATCAAACCCGGCTCTTGCACCTCCATGACGCGATTTTAGGATCAGACCACAATCAATATATAATTAAATCGTTAGTTTGATTGATATGCGGATTGTGTTTAAATTACTATTATTGTCGCTAATGAATCACGATTCTTGTCACCATTTTGTTGCCAAAATGTATGATATTCAGAGGAAATTGGTAGCGTTGGGTGTTACGAAAGTCGTTGTTTTTCAACGATTTTACGCATTTGGTGGTATCACTAGGAGATTTTAAGTTCCCAGCGTCTGCCATTCCGCCACTCGCCCGTTGAAGCTATCGGGATTGATGATCATCCCATTCCATCCCTTCAACCAATAGATCAAAAGTATACGAGGAATAGGCGAGCAAGAAAAGATCAACGGATTGTGGGTTGAATATTGCCAATGGTGATGACTTCGTTGAGGCTTCCGCTGCGGAAACCGGCTAAATCGACCGTGATATATTGATAGCCCAGGCTGCGGAAATGGCGATCGATGTCCTCTGCGGTTTTTGACTCGACCAGGCGGGGGATATCCTTTTGTGGCACTTCGATGCGGGCCATATTTTCGTGGTGACGAACTCGACACTCTCGAAATCCCAGCTGATGCAGATGTTTTTCTGCGGATTCGATCATGCGAAGTTTTTCCGGCGTAATTGATTGGCCATAGGGGACGCGGCTCGACAGGCACGGGCTTGCGGGCTTGTCGTAGGTGGGTAAGTCGAAACGTTTTGACAGTTCACGCACTTCCTTTTTGGTCAGGCCCGCTTCTGCGACGGGGCTTCGTACGTCGTGTTCAGTCGCTGCGGTAATGCCGGGTCGGTAGTCGCCCAGATCGTCGGCGTTGATTCCGTTGACCATGGCGCCTATGCCGCGCCGGGCGATGAATTTTTCGAGATGCGTATACAAGGTGTCTTTGCAAAAATAACAGCGGTTGGTGGGGTTGGCTACATAGTTTTCATTGGAGAATTCATCGGTGTCGATCATAACATGTTCCACGCCGAGCAGATCCGCAATGACTTCTGATTGATCAAGTTCGTCGCGGGCGATGCTGTCGCTGCGAGCGGTAACGGCTACGACGTTTTTCTTCCCGAGTGTGTCGAGGGCGATTTTCAGAACGAGTGTGGAGTCTACCCCGGCGCTAAAAGCCACCGCGACGCTCTTGAGTTCGCGAAGGGATTCCTTCATCCGCGAGAGTTTTTCATCAAGGGATGATTCAGGTTGGTTATCGTTGGTTGTGATCACGCGGGTAATGATAACCTTACATGAGGTCAGATACAATCATGTCCATGCAAGCGTGTGAATGCCACCGGACATTTGTCCCTTAACCTTGCTTCGCAAGAATGGGGCACCCGATTCCTACCCAGCCTGAAAGGCTGAAAGATAGTAGCCGTGGGTAAGTCCGACAATGTCGGACGCCACCCACGGATAGAAATCGTTGAAAATTCATACGACCCTGAAAGGGTCGCACAACGGATTACATAGACATGTACAGAAACAGGAAAACGTATCGTGACGAATTCTTCGACCCTTACAGGGTCGTGGAATGCCTGGTGATTGCATTCCGGTGGCGGCGCTACGCTTGCCACCGGCTACTTTCTGGCAGGCCTTCAGCCTGCAAAAAATAACCAACCACAAACAACAAGTGACAAACTACTACGTATGAACAACGGACAACAACGACTTAGCTCCATTATCCCAATGTTCATCGGGGCTGCTCGGATAATGGAATGGGGCACACACGAAGATTCGTAGTGCTTATGGTATTCTGGTGACCGCGCAAGCTGAAGCATGCGGCTCGGTAGTAGGGCACCCAGCTAATTTCGTTGCAGGGGGGATGGTAGAAACGGTAACTTGTCGTATTCCTCGCGGCTCCTGGTGAGTTCGAGCTCTTCAAACAGAATGGCCGGGGCGATGATACTCGTCGAGGTGCGATTGACGGCGTTGTACACTTTTTGTGTATCACCAGCTGCGATCAGTCGCTTCAAGGATCGTGTTTCGACAGGTAAGAATTTCAGACCTCGCACCGGATGTTCGCTACCATCTTTCACGGAGACTTTGTACGCGTAGATCGGTCCACCCAGCGATCCGCCCATGCTGTCGGTCATCGATTCGACGCGCAGCCCAAACTCGTATCCTTCGTCCTGAGCTGCTTGAATTAATTCGGATTTCAGTTCGTCTGCGGAAACGCCATTTTCATCTTGAATGTACAAACATCCCACTGTCGCTCTTGAGTCACCAAAGCCGGGTTTGCGTCCGTGGCCTGTGGTTTGTTTGACTTTACGCGAGGGGGATCGAGAAGCCACAAGATTTTTCAACACGCCTTTTTCAATGAGATTGACTTTTTGTACGAGAACCGCTTCGTCATCATAATCGTATGCCCCGGCGAGAATTTTATCCTGAAACCATTCGGGTCTGGGGTCGTCGTAGGCATGAAAAGATCGGGGTAATATACGAAGCCCCAGTTTTTTTTCCATGTCCTGATTTCTTCCGCTGCGACCTCCCAGGGGAATGGGTCTGGCTCCGAGACGTGAAGCCAAGAGAGAATGAAACACGTTTCCCGCTGCTGCCGGTTCAAAAAGAACGGGGCCTGTATATTGTTCCAGTTTTTCCGCTTTGGTTTGAGCGATGAGTTTTTTACACATTTTGTCGATGTCGGAAATCATTTTTTCCATGGTTGGAAGCTGGTCAATTTTCTGAGCGAGATAGGATCGACCATCGAAGAGCGTCATGCCGTCCGGCGCCTGGATTTCAAGATCGATGTTGATATAAAATCCGGTATCTCCCTGACGCAATCGGGTTCCTTCGGAATTGTCAATCCAGTTGTTGGCGGTACCGCCGATGAACGATACGTCGGAGTATTGAATTTCGGGATATTTTTTGAAATGCGCTGATAGTCGAATCAGATTTTCTTGCCAGACGTCTCGATCAAATTCCAGTTGGGCGATTTTCTCCGAATGAGTCACCGGCTCCGCACTGGAATAATCGTCGGGTCGGTCCTCAATGTTTTTATCTTTGAGATAGGCCATTTTGGCGGTCATCGTTTCGATGGCTTGTTTGTAATCCAGATCGACGATGAGCCAGATGGCGTGTCGCAGGGCGAGGTAATCGTCATCCAACGGCATCGCACCCGCATTCCCAAAACCGCGGCCTACGTTGGTGTTGTCCAGCTCAAACGAACCGACACGCACGCGACCATCAAACGTTCGTGTGTGTTGATCGTCATAACGAAGAAGCCCGCCATACGAGGCACGCATACTTACGGTTTCGCGGTCTTCAATGTTAAATTGAATATAATAGGGGCGCGGTAAATCATTGAGTTTGAGTTTTTTCATCGAGCGATCCAGCTCATCCGCCATGGCTTTCATGATCACGTCGTTGTTGTGAGGGCGTTGAGCGTGTGCGTGGATCGGAAAGCTTGCGATCGACAACAGGATGATGAACGAAAACGTTTTATGGTTAAACATGTCTAGCTCCGGGTTATTCTTTATGTTGAAGGATGATCAATTTTTCTTGGGTGATATTACGGCTTGTTTGCGAGTTCATGTGGTGGTTCGAGAAT
>CBDTZI010000368.1:0-3942 GCA_965364865.1 uncultured bacterium
CGCCATCTGGTTGCCCAGTGACGCCCGGTTTCCCGATTCGGAGATCCCCGGATCAAAGCATGTTTGACTGCTCCCCGGGGCATATCGCAGACTACCACGTCCTTCATCGCCGCTCAACGCCTAGGCATTCCCCATGTACTCTTAAAAGCTTGACCACATTTATGAGAGGCTGTCATCGATTCAAAACGACATCAACAACAATCTTTCAGCACTATGGCAAGCACACTTACGTCTTACAGCACTATAGAGATCCATTACAAATTGTTGAAGCTAGACACTTCAACAACACTCAAATCTATTGGAATTTGTGGTTCTTTTTTCCACAAACCTTTGGTCAATCGAACCATTATATTTTACCGTTTATCACGGCTGATATAACAATTCTGAAAGACCTACATCCGCTTCTTCAATTGTCAAAGAGCACAGAAAAAACCTCTCACATCACCGATGTTCTGGCGAGCCAGAGGCGAACTGCGTAACTTATCACATCCCCGACCGCCGTCAAGCGGTTAACATGATTTTTTGTGGGTTATTTTTTTGGGCACGATTTCTCCACATTGGACACCGCCGTAACCTATTGTAAAATAAAGACTTACTGAATAACAGTCCTTTTTCAGGGCTGGGAGAAAAGATTCGATGAAAAGAAATAATCCGCGATTCGGAGCACACATGTCGGTGGCGGGCGGCCTGGAAAACGCCTTCACCGCCGGGCAGGAAGTAGGCTGTGAGTGCCTCCAGATCTTCGTCAAAAACCAGCGTCAGTGGCAGGCGGCCCCATTGAGCGAAGATCAGATATCCCGATACAAAAAGGCTGAAAATGACAATAATATGACACCTGTTGTCGCCCACGCCAGCTATCTTCTTAATCTCGCGTCGCCCGAAGCATCCTCACGCAGCAAAAGCGTCACCGCCATGATCGACGAACTGGAGCGTTGTGAAGCCCTGGGTGTGAACGCACTGGTTTTTCATCCCGGAGCGCACATGAAGGATACGATCGAAAACGGGATCCGACGAATCGCGGAATCGCTCGACGAGGTACAGCAAGCTTGCTCAGGATTCAACACAATGATTCTCCTTGAAACAACAGCTGGGCAGGGGAGTGCCATTGGCTGGCAGTTCGATCAATTGTCTGACATTTTTGGTTTAACTCACCACCCGGAGTTGCTTGGTGTTTGCCTGGACACCTGTCACCTGTTCGCAGCTGGTTATGATTTTCGCACGTGTGAAGGCTACGATCAAATGATGGACGAGATGAAAAAAACCATCGGTATCAAAAAAGTAAAGTGCATTCATACCAATGATTCCAAGAAGGAGTGCGGTTCGCGTGTGGATCGCCACGATCACATCGGCAAGGGAAAAATCGGTCTTGATGGCTTCAAACACTTCGTAAACGACGAACGTTTTGTTGATGTACCCTTCATCCTTGAAACACCCAAGGATAATGATGGCCGAGGCACGCCGTATGATAAGGTCAATCTCAAACGATTGCGGGGGTTGATGCACAAATAACATATTTGACTTCTCAAACCGACGTAGTCTTTACGATATAGAGATATGCTCACCAAGCGAGAAATACCGGTACTCATAGCCAACCTGATCTACGTCCCAATCTTTACCTACTTAGCGCTTAGGCGGAACAACTATGAATTTCTGTTATACGTCGTGGTGATTCTGGTGGTGTGGGGGTTGATCCTGTGGAAGCAGCGGAAGGTAAAATATGATCTGATGATTCTGTGGGGCTTAACAATCTGGGGTTTCATCCACATGGCTGGTGGTAACGTTCAGGTCGGCCAGGCGAGTGATGATATTCTCTATGGATTAACGCTCATTCCAATCGTCGACATCACACTTTCCAATGGTGAGCAATTTATCATTCTGCGATACGATCAGTTTGTGCATGTGTTCGGGTTTGGGGTGGCGACGCTGGTCTGTTTTCATTTATTAAAACCCTACCTGCGTGAAAACATTGAACGAAAGAGCACACTCTTATTTTTGGTGGTGTTGATGGGATCGGGATTCGGCGCGATGAATGAGATGATCGAATTTTTAGCGGTGGTTTCGATGCCCAAAACCGGAGTGGGGGGATACACCAACACCATGCTGGACATCTGTTTCAATTCGCTCGGCGGCGTGATTGCGGTGGTATGGTTTATCAAAATAAAACCTTCCGGCGAAGCGTAATTCATGAATCTATTGCCAAATCTTATCCTGGGATTTGCGTTCGGCGTGGTACTTGTTACCCCGTGGCTGGCTTACAACATACATACGCAAAACGTATTTTTTGGATTCAAGAAAAGTTTACAAATAGAAAAATACGCGTACCTGTACTTATTTTTAATGTTTGTTTTCATGTGTGCAGGAGGAATAGGTTTTGGATTTCTCATTTATAAAGGGATAAGGATCTTACGATACTTCGGATTTCTTTTTGATTTCGGGTTACTATTTACGGATTGCATCATGGTTGGATATGGTTGTACGTTGATCTCAGGACTCATGATTGCCAAGTGGAAACAAAAAAAATTCTTTAACTTCCTTAAAGATGATTTACCTATATGTGAGAAATGCGGCTATATCATCAAGGGACTGCCAAAATTGAAAGGCTGCATCCGTTGCCCAGAATGTGGGCATAGAGAGTCTATACGATCCGTGGCTACACGTTGGAGGCACGAAAAAAAATCAAAAAGAGCGATCGAAGAAAATCAAATCTGACCTGCTTTACAGCGACGATCGATGCATCTTTACATCCATTACAAATATAAGTACTTATCGAACAATCGTAATTTTTCGTCGTAAATCCCGCTTCGATTTGCCAATCGCCGGGTTCTGCCGCAAAATATGCTTATTGTACTTCCGAATATGGATATACGGGAATAGATCGGGAAACAGCAAAGCCCAGACCCAACATACAGAACGATCCGAATAAACGACGATACATAAACTTATGACCACGATGGAAAACATGACCAAACCAGAGGCGATTCCCTATCAGGAAGAGGGGATCAAGGAGACGATCGAATCGATCGTGATCGCCCTGATCCTGGCGTTTGTGTTCCGCGCCTTTATTGTCGAAGCGTTTGTCATTCCCACCGGGTCGATGGCGCCGACATTATACGGTGCACATGGCACGCTGGCCTGCGAAGATTGTGGAATGGAGTTCGCTTATGGGTTGCGCGATCTGGATGACACTCGCCGAACGATACCGATTAAAGCCTCCGCCAGTGTCGAATGCCCCAACTGTAACCACATCAATTCCAACCTCGAAACCAACGACGACAAGCGCAACGCGGAAAAAGGTGATCGCATTCTCGTACTCAAATGGCCATTCGATTTCGGCAGTAAAATGATGGACCCCAAACGATGGGATGTGACGGTCTTTAAGGATCCGTCGGACGGCGTGACCAATTTCATCAAACGATTGATCGGGCTACCCAATGAGGTGTTGATGATCCTGGACGGTGATATCTATACCGTTTCGCTGGAGGATCTGGACGAAAAGACCCTGGCTGCGTTGAACAAAAATCGACACGATAAATATCTTTTCCGCTCGAAACAACAACCATCCAGGCAAAGAGGACTTGTGGAATTGCCCACACAAATTTTACAAAACCTCAACGAAAAATTTACCGTCGCCCGTAAAACGCCAGAAGCGCAAGACGCTCTGTGGTATATGGTCTACGACCACGACCATACCCCCAAAAAGCTGGATCCGAATCAACCACGATGGGCTGCAAACCTCGGAAAAAAATCGGGGTGGGATACGTCGAACCGCCGAATCACGTTTCAATCGACCGGACCACAGGCGGATTTTATAGAGCTTCGCGGGAAGGAAATTCGGGCGACCAACGCATACAACGTTCGATCCCATTCATTGATACCCATTGTCTGGGATCAACGCGTGCGTTTTGTTTTAACACCACACGATACCGATGCGGTGGTACGAGT
>CBDTZI010000369.1:0-3940 GCA_965364865.1 uncultured bacterium
CCGTCGGCAGTGACGAGTACGTTGGCCGGCTTCAGGTCGCGGTGCACGACGCCCTTTTGGTGCGCGTGTTCCACGGCGTTACATATCTCGTCCAACAGCGACAGTTTTTGGTCGACGGTGAGGGCGCTGTCGGTAACGTACTGATCGAGCGGTTTCCCATCGATCAGCTCGATCACCAGATAGGGCTGAGGACCGTCTCCCAGATCGGTAACTTCGGATTCAAAAATCTGTGCGATGCCCGGATGTTGTAAACGCGCCAGTACTTCCGCTTCATACTCAAATCGTTTCAGCCTGTGGGCCGATGCGATTTCAGGTTTAATCATTTTCAGCGCTACGATTCGTTGCAGTCGTTCCTGTTGAGCTTTGTAGACGATACCCATACCTCCGATGCCCAGACGATCAAGAATTTTGTACGAACCAATCTGTTTGGGAAGTGGGATTTCGGCTTCTTTGATGATATTATGGATATTTGATTTTGATAGTTTTTCAACAATAGGCGCATTCAGGAAACTATCCATCCGTCCATCGTGTACCAAAAGCGATTCCACCTCTTCACGTATTTCGTCGTCATTTCCACAAGATTGATCAAGATAGGCGGGGATCGCCTCAGGCGCCAACTTCAACGCATCGGAGAAAATCGCTTTGATTTTTTTGTATTGTTTAGGTTTCACGGTTATGGATCAGACTTGAGTTCTCGATGTAGCCAGGCGCGGGCCATTCGCCAATCGCTTTCCACAGTGGATATTGAAATACTTAATACATGAGCGGTTTCCTCGACGGTCAATCCTCCAAAAAAACGCAGCTCAACAATTCGGCTTTGTCGTGCATCCAGCGTAGCCAGTTGATTCATCGCATCATCCAGTGCAACCAGATCAACGATATCATTTGAGGTCACACCCAATGCATCATCCAATGTGATTCGGTCGAGCTGGTGGCCACGCTTGACGGCTTTCTTTTTTCTGGCGTGGTCCACAAGGACTTGCCGCATCGCCCGGGCGGCGACACCCAGAAAATGTGCCCGATTTTTCCAGGGAGTTGCTTTCTGATCAACCAACTTCAAATAGGCCTCGTGTACCAAGGCTGTGGGTTGAAGAGTGTGATCGACTCGTTCCTGCTGGAGATAATGTACCGCCAATCCGCGCAGTTCGTCGTACAGAATGGGCAAAAGCCGGTCCGCAGCGCTACCATCGCCACTATCAAGTTCAGCTAGAATCCGAGTTACGCTATTTGGCATATCCACCCTTTTTCTCCGGCTGTACATTCAGCCCGAACAGATTTAGTGCAATTTGTATACCGCAACAACCCAATTTGAGAAATCCTTTGATTTTCTTCCAAGGCTTACCCCCAATATCTACGCATATCCCTATGTAAGGATTGGTTGCGATATTAACCAGCGATAATAAACGACTTTATCAAGCAATTGGAGGATTTAAGATGTCTCGGCGATATACAAGGCTATTCAATTTAACATCAATCGAATCTCTGTGGGTATTACTTTTCATTATGTCGTTTGCGATTCCTGTAAAGGCTCAATTTACTGTCAAGAATGATAGCGTCTCAAGTGGCCATCAGTCGTTACAAAATACCACACTGCGTGGTGATATAGGAAATACAATCGATCTTCCCAAAACCGGGCAAACGTTTTGCCATAGCATGTTTGGCGAGGATATCGATTGTGCCCTCACCGGTCAGGATGGCGATATTCAAGCTGGCGTTGACTGGCCCGACCCGAGATTCACAGACAACGAAGACGGCACGATGACAGATAGGCTCACCGGCCTGATGTGGACACAGGATGGAAGTACACCGAATGTAGATACCTGCGTTGGTGGATGGATAAAATGGCAGCCTGCATTAAATTACGTGAAATGTTTGAACAATATTGAATATCTGGGATACACCGACTGGCGCCTTCCAAATGTGCTTGAACATACCAGCCTTGCTCACGGAAACGGAGACACGCATACCTGGCTTAACACGCAGGGCTTCATAAATGTAGGTCGCAACGCATTTTGGACTTCAACAACATACGTGGGCAGGGACGACTCTGCATGGGTTGTTACTTTGGAAGGAATGATGCGCAATGGTTACAAACGATCACACTCCAACAACATTTGGCCGGTTCGCGCTGGACAAACCGACGGTAATGTTGATCCCGCAAACCCATCGAACATCTGGAAAACGGGACAGACCCAGTGTTGGGATGATTATGGTCGACCACGTTCGTGTGCAGGTACAGGTGAAGACGGCGACATTCAGTCTGGAGTAACCTGGCCGGAATCGAGATTTACAGACAATCTAAACGAAACGGTAACGGATAACCTGACCGGTCTGACATGGGCTCAGAGTTCCTCTGGTCCGGGGCCAGAAGCATGTACATCTGGGTTCCATTACAATCGGTCACAAGCTAATGACTATCTCGTTTGCCTGAATAAGAATAGCTATCTGGGTCGAACCAACTGGCGTCTTCCGAACTTCCGGGAATTTTACAGTTTGATTGATTATTCTCAACTAGCCCCGGCTTTACAACCAGGGCATCCCTTTGTGACTACTGATACACATCAAGTATTATCATCGACCACAGTCGGTGTCCAAGCTGCAATTATGAACGTTGGTGCAGGGTTAGTAGAAGCTCGAGATGTAGGCCTGAGCGGTCGTTACAACGTTTGGCCGGTGTCTGACGGTCCGTCACAACTGGTTCCAGACATCTATGTAACCGACCCCACGGACCCGTTTGATGATCTGGAAATATTGTTCGGAGATGTAGAGGTCGGCGAATTCGCGGATGAAATCGTCACGATCTACAACATTGGAAACGGCGATCTCACCATCGAACCGATCGGCACCACACGTCCAATCGCTGCTCCCTTTACTATTCGGGATGATTTCTGTTCTGATCAGACCTTAGCTCCGGATGGTTCTTGTACATTTACGGTTCGATGTACTCCTGTTGAGGCAAGACTTTACTCCAAATCGTTTAGTGTCGATTCTGATGATCCGTTCGAATTCCGGTTTAATATTTCTGCGCGGGCAACTGGTGTTGAATTCGTTGGACGTATCATGGTTCAAGACGACGAGGGCCGCCGTATAAATTCAGTGGTGGATTTTGGCGATGTTCCCGTGGGTACATCATCTGATAAGACTTTGGGGATCAAGAACATCGGGACCGCCGATCTGCTGATCGGTACACTTGCTCAGATCGATACGCTTGATGTGCCGTTCAGTATTGTGAACGATCACTGCTCGGATTCGGCAGTCATACCAGATGCTATATGCAGCTTTGATGTTCGTTTCGCACCCGTAGTAGAGAGCCCCGACGATATTGACACTTTCGATATTCCGTCCAACGATCCCGATATAACATCCGTCACCATAACGGTGGGTGGTGTTCCTACAGGTGCCCAAGATGACGACGAAGACGGCATACCCAATAATGAAGACAATTGCATTTTAACACACAATCCGGATCAGGCAGATACGGACGAAGACGGTAAAGGTGATCTGTGTGACGAATGTCCGTTGGATAATCCCGACGACACGGATGCAGATGGTGTTTGCGACTCAGACGACACGTGCCCGGGCTTCGACGACACTGTCGATACTGATAGTGATGGTGTCGCAGATGTGTGCGATATATGCGCCGGCTACGACGACACGATCGATACCGATAGTGACGGCGTGCCAGATGGTTGTGATGTGTGCCCGTTGGATAATCCCGACGATAGTGACGGCGACGGAGTTTGTGATTCCGATGATGGATGTCCAAACACTCCTGTCGGAGATGACGTCTATGAAAATGGCTGTACTGTGGGACAGACCATCATCCAGATCATCGATAGTACAGGAGATGGTGCGGGCAATCCGCTTACTCTTCCTTCCGGTATCGCAGTGGACGCTAATGGCAATACCTTCGTGGCGGGAAAGTCCAGCCACAACATCT
>CBDTZI010000370.1:0-3927 GCA_965364865.1 uncultured bacterium
TGGCTGGGATGGGTGATGAAGCTCAATCCGTTAACGTATGGCGTGGCTGCGGTACGAAATGCGATGTATTCGGCTCAGACCGAGGGCGGCGGAGCGACGCTATCGATGTCTACGTCCATTTGGATTACAATCCTCTTTGCGGTATTGATGATCGTATTATCCGCTCGGGCGGTCACACAGAAAAGTTAGAGCGATCTACAGGATACTTGAACAACCTCAGGATTATTGAACAACAATATTGAACAACCAACTATTGAACAACCTATTGAACAGTAAGGTGCAGCAATGTCAGAAATGCAACCATCACAATTAGATCAACCCGTCACAGGGTTACCCGATGAATCCAGCGGTAGTCGCATCGTTCTTCGTGTCATCATCATTTTGATGGCTGTAATCCTGGCTGTCGTCTGGATGAATCGAAGCGGTTCCAGTCCCACAGGACCCATAAGCTTGTTACCGGTTTATGGACAAGTTCCTGATTTTACGTTGACGTCACAAAGCGGCGAGCAGGTGGGACTCAAGGATTTGCAGGGCGGAGTTTGGGTTGCAGATTTTATCTTTACGACTTGTTCCGGTCCGTGTCCGGTGTTGACGCTTCGTATGCGAAGTTTGCATAAGACGCTGGTTGAGTCGGGCCGAAATGTAAAATGTGTTTCGATCACCGTGGATCCGGAAACGGACACACCGGCGGTGCTGAATCGATACGCGCTGAAGAATGACGCGGATCCGAAACACTGGTGGTTTTTAACGGATAAAAGCGAAACCAAGGTACATGAATTGGTTAAAACAGGATTTTTGCAAGCGATCATGCCCACAACGGATGGATCGCGATATATTCATAGCCAGCGATTTGTTTTGATTGACGCGAAAGGTCAAATTCGTGCCCATTACGACGGGATGGACCCCACAACAAAAAAACAAATTTTACACGATATTGATTCTCTCATCGTCGAAGCGTCGGGTTTATGATTGATTTTTCTATTCTTCCAACGGTTAACGCAATACTCAATGGTACCGCTTTGGTGTTATTGGTGCTTGGATATCAAAAGATCAAGCAGGGGTACGAGGTTTCTCACAAGCGGTTTATGTTGGCTGCGTTCGGCGTGTCGATTCTTTTTTTGATTTCTTATGTTACCTACCATACGTTGGGTGAGGAACGAAAATTTGGCGGCACCGGGATCATCCGCCCGATCTACTTTTTTATTCTGATTACGCATGTTATTCTTGCGGCGATTGTGCCTCTGCTCGCCAGTCGAACGCTTTACCTGGGTTTGAAGGGCCGGTTTGACCAGCATCGCAAGATCGCTCGAATCACCTTTCCGATCTGGATTTATGTTTCGGTCACCGGCATATTGGTATATTTGATGTTATATGTTATCTTTAAGCCTGCAGATGGATCTGTAGTATGATCGGATTGTCGAATCGGCTCCGGCGCGGGGTCGAAATCGAATTGAGGAGAATTTTCAATGTCGTCACTATTTTTACCTATAGCCGCACTGGTTTTAGCTATCATGTTTGGTCTGCTGGATTTGTTGTTCCAAACCACCTGAAAAACCCGTAGAATTTTACCAGGGTTAAGAAGAATACAGCTCGACGCTTGTCATCTGAGCGATTCTGCTGTAGAAGCCCTGTTCAAGATTCCGATGGAACCTTAATTGGAGAGAAGTCTCCTTTGGTTTGATTGGAATTGGGCGTGTGCCCGAGCTGGCCAAAGGGGACGGGCTGTAAACCCGTTGGCAATGCCTTCACAGGTTCGAATCCTGTCGCGCCCATAAATTTTTTAACATGCGAATACTCGACAAACTAACACCTCAAACCCCCTCATTCTCCTTTGAGTTCTTCCCCCCAAAGGACGATATCGGGTTCTGGGATCTCTACAAGACGATTGAGTCTCTCCAGCCTTTAGCACCCAGCTATGTCTCTGTGACCTACGGAGCGGGTGGATCGACCCGAAAAAAGACGGTCGAGCTGGTAGGGCGGATCAAGAGCGATCTGAAGATGGAGCCAATGGCTCATCTGACCTGTGTGGGAGCGGATAAATCCGAAATCGCCCAGGTGCTGGATGAGATGAAGAGGCTCAATGTAGAGAACATCCTGGCTTTGCGTGGTGATCCACCAGCCGGTCAAACCTCGTTTGAACCAACCCCGGGTGGTTTTGAATATGCAAACGAACTCGTAGCGTTTATACGAGAGCGGTTCGACGCGTTGTGTATCGGAGCCGCCTGTTATCCCGAAGGTCATCCCGAGTCCCCCACGCTGGACACGGATATGGACCATCTCAAACGCAAGGTCGATGCGGGCGTCGATTTTCTCATAACGCAGCTCTTTTTCGATAACGCCGATTTTAACCATTTTCGTGAACGGGCATACAAAGCTGGCATTCGTATTCCGATCATCGCCGGGATCATGCCCATTCTCAGCGTGAAACAGGTCAAGCGGTTTACCCAGATGTGTGGTGCGAAAATCCCCAATCCATTATTGAAAAAAATCGAAGCGGTGGAGGATGACAGCGAAGCCGTGCGGCATATCGGGATGTATCACTCGACGCAACAGTGCCTGGACCTACTGGATCACGACGTAGCCGGCATCCACTTTTACACCCTGAATCGATCGACCGCGACACGTGCGATTTATCAACTCATCAAAGCCGGTGGGTAATCAACTTACGATTGTAACTTTGTCGCCGATTTGAATCTCACCACCCGTCGTTATCTGGCCATGAACCCCGCCGCGAAAATCAGGTTGCAACGCAGCTTTCAAGCCCGCGTATTGATCTTCCATAAGCTGACAGGGTCTGGTTTCTTTGTGGATGTGAACGCGCACCGAGTTACCGATGGCGATTGTTTTTCCGATCGTATCTGACAGTTTCATTCCGTCGATCAAGCCATCAACGAAGAAATTGGCACGGCGCGTGGTCCACGGAATGTTCTGGCCCATCTCGTTACAAACGTCTTTCCATGATTGCACGGAAAGAAGCGTCACTTCGCGTTTTCCGTGTTTTCGATTTTCGCAGTCCATTCCTCTCTTAGGAATCACGGTACACTTTTCGATCTCAGCCATCGGTTGGCTGTCAGTAGCACGCCAGGCGATGGATTGGATAACGCCAGCTTGATTGTTTGAGGGCTCTGCCATGACTTAAGTCGTCGCCGTGTTCATTTTGGAAGCCACAAGAATAATCCCAACCATAATGAATGCAACACCAATCAGTTGTTGCGGGGTAAGACGCTCCTTTAACGCCGGGTGGAGACGGGCAGCCACCGCGATCAGCGCGAAACCGCCGCCCACCATGATCGGGTATGCGATACTGATTTTCAAGGTTTTACTTTGCAACGCGTACATATAAAAGGCGGCGTTGAGTCCGAAACAGGTCAGCCCGATGATCAGTGGCGTGGTGGTCAAAATGGTTTTGATAGCGCAGACCGCTCCATTTTTTAATATGCCGCCACCATCAGCCACCGAGGTCATACCAACCTTCATCAGCAAGTTTGCACCGGCGTTGAGTATTAAAGCAATAACCAGAGCGACGATGTGTTGCATGATTCACTCCATTTGTGTGATCGATCAAAGTCCCCGCAGGGGACGAAACCAAAAAAATAGCCCATGACGTAAGTCATGGGTATTAAGCGATCCTTAAACAGCCAAGCCCCACACGAGGCGACACTTGATCCGAACCGCGCCCGTGAGGAAGCGGCCTAATCGTAGAAGAAAACAGAGCAGCGACCGTGAGGGAGCTGATTTTTCTGCAAACAACAATGGTTCAGCTCCCTTACGGTCGCTGCTCGGATTAACTACTCGAATCCGCAAAACCAACCGAGCCGCGAGCGCCAGCACGCGGGCGCCCGGAACAAAGGCGCGCCCGCGCGAGAGGTTCTGCTCACCGTCACGGTGTTCTTCGCGGCAGGCATCCACGCCGTAGCTGGCGAGCCA
>CBDTZI010000371.1:0-3910 GCA_965364865.1 uncultured bacterium
GTTTAGCCATTGATTCAGTACACGAAAAAATGTATTGGTCTAACAGGTTTGGCGGTGACATGTATCGTTCCAATATGGATGGATCGGAAGTGGAATTGTTGATACAGTCTGGTCCTGGAAGGATATTGGATATTGCACTTGATTTGCAAAATGAAAAAATATACTGGTCTATCTATTATAATGTGAGAATTATGCGCTCCGATCTTGACGGGTCAAATATTGAGGAAGTCGTTTTTGTAGATACTGCTACGGTGGCTAGTGGTGGGCTCAATGAAATCGAAATTGATGCAAGTGCAGAATTGATTTACTGGACGAGTTATGATGGTATTTATCGAGCAAGGTTGGATGGCTCCAATTTTGAAACCATTGTGGATGGATTATTTTCACCGGTCGGACTAGCTCTCGATACCAGACGGTTTAGTAAAATCGATATTGACATCAAACCTGGGTCGTGTCCCAATGCGGTCAACCTGAATAGTCGAGGAACTGTGACTGTCGCTGTGATGCGCTACGATTCGTTGGATGTCAATGAAATTGATATTGATTCAATCAGGTTAGCCCGTTCGGATGGACTGGGATTTCCAATCGCACCCAAAACTCGCCGTTCGCACATCATGGCCTCCGTTGAAGATGTATCGTCTCCACGCGAACGCGAAGATTGTAACTGTCATGTAGCTGAAGGTGACGGGCAAGATGATCTCGTTATGAAATTTTCAACTGTAGAAATGAACGAGTCTTTTGATTTAGACGAATTTGCTGCCAACTCTGAGATTTCCTTGACCCTGATCGGAAAATTCCTGGATGGAACAACCTTCGCCGCAGATGATTGTATCTCGATTCGTGGAAATCAAAGGCGAGCGCAAAACCTTCATTCGATTCGTCGGTGAAGTTGGTTTTCTTATGGCTGGGCGGTTATGCCTGCTGCGAAATTGAAAATTGGATTCAATCAGTAAAAATTCACTTGTTACGTACGACAAACCTCTTGATTTACACGGCAATTTGAGGTAAACCATATTCCGACTGAATGCTTGCTCGAAACAGGATTAAAACTTTTCAAAAAGGAAGTGGATCATGTTTTCACGTAAAGTTGCCTCGCCTTTGCTGATTGTTCTGCTATCGATCATATATTCTCCAATGTTATACGCTCAGCACGAAGTTCAATTAATCCGCCGAGAAACTGAAATCACTTTCAACCAGTCAGATTCTCTATCTATAGATGCAATCGATCTAATCTCTTTGATCGATTCAGACGCCGAAGGTCTCGCATTGAAAAAAGTATCCAATAGACTATCCAACGTAATTTCTTTGACAACGAGTATGAATCTCAGTGTACAATTCAGAAATTCAAATGCGATTATCGTAAAACCTTCTACACGCATTCGCTATATGGTTGTCGGAGCCTTGAGTGATGACAACAACCAAGGGCTTGCGCTATTTGGATTCGATCTTGTGTTTGACGGTGGTGATCTGGAGCAGGCCTTCAGCCCGACCGGAGAACCAACTCCCGGCTGCGATAATCCCATGATCAACTTTACCATGCCTTGGGGCATTACGAATCCTGTGGGTATTGGCGGAACTATAATCGATGGCGATCTGATCCAAGTGGGGGGCGGCCAAAACACGATCAATAATACGCCAGATAATGCAGATTTTCCGATAGGCCCTGTATTGACCGGTGTGGCCCAGCCTTCGGGTTGTGGGCCGGTGGTTTTGGTATCGGGTGAACTGCAAGCGCCCGATGTTGAAGGTGTCTATACGCTGTACATTACGGAGGTCTTTGCAAATGTAATTCAGTATGATACCGATGGCGATCCATTTTGGGCGACCGAAGCCGTTCAGGTCGGCACGCTAACACCGTTAACGATTATAGTATCCCTGTTGGACGATATTGAGTCAATCAGAAACAGGCCCACAAGAAAAAGTTTCAGAGAGTAGATAATTTGTAGCATAGGTAATGTGTACACAGTGCGAAATAAATATATCTGGCGGAAGTGAATCAAGAAGCTGATCATTCTGTTCGACGGTCGTGCCCGCGTTCGTTGACTGGATTATCCACCGTCGCCACGCGACTTCTCAAACCCGTCTGATAAAACAGGTAATAGCGATCGAGTACCATGCATGGTTCGATGTTCAGCGTCCAGTAATGTTCTGGTTGGGGTTGGGGGTTTCTTTTCGCCGATAGAACCTAACTGACTAGATGCGTTAAGGAGGCACAGTCTAATGAGAAAATCAAATAACAAGGCGCATGTTTCGTTCGAACATCCTGAGCCGCATGCTTTAGCTTGCGCGGCTACTCGTCAACGTGTTACACTAAATTGTAATCAATCGTTGGGTTTATGTACGATCATTGCCATGTGTATAACATTTACCTTTACTTCGCCCACCAAAGCCGATTACATCAATGATGTTGCGTTTGGTTTGGGAACGCTGGGCTTCGACATTCGCGGCGATAACAATCCGCTCAGCGGCGGCGTGAACATGCTCATCACCAATCGGTTTCGTGGTGAAGAATTGGATTTCGGACTGGGTGAGCTTGGTTTTCAAGGGCCCATTTCAATGCAGATCCAAACCGGCCGACGTGGCCTGCCCGAAATGGAATTTTCCTTTACCACCGCCATCGATAACAACTCTTCCGTGTCACCACTCAATTATATCTTTAATTTTGACGTAGGGGCGCAGTCGCTTGCTCTAAGCGGCAGTGTTGAACTGGACATGGATTTGAAAATCAATGCGCTGGGTTTTTACGATCTGGGATTCGCTTACGATTTTTCGCAGAACACAACGGCGGAGGGTTTTATTTTCAACAGTGAAAACACTCCCGCTTTTACAGTCGATCCAGTCAACGTAAAGGGCCATGTGCTGGCAGATATTTTAGTGATTCTTACCACGCCGATTTTTGATGCGAATGGAACGGTCAATCCGTTTGTACAGTTCAGCGGCCTGGCTCAGTTAAACAACGCAGCTGCGGCGGCGCGAAATCTTGCATTAAGTGAGAGTGAAGCCAGCTTGAGGGTGTTTAACGGATTGAATCCCGATCCGCTTCATACCTTAACCAACCCGTTATTTTCCGGATCAAATACTACGGCTTCATTGCAAACCGTTCCGGGTTCTATCGGAGCCGTGGTCCCGGAGCCTACGGTGCTGGTGTTGATGTTGCTGGGCCTGCCTGCGATTTTCCGTAGATCAAATCGACGAATCAAAATCTAAAATATTTTCACCGCAAAGTCACTAAGACACCAATAAAAATACTGATTCCACACATCGATTCATAACTCTTAGACTTGGCCGCTTCCTCATGGTCGCGGTTCGGAAAAAAGCATTACGTCGGGGATAAACCCCGGCGATACATACACACTGGCAGGCAAGCCGCAAGTGACATCCGCATTTTAGACGTTTGGACTTTTCGATTTTTGTTTACGTTTTTTCTTCCTGAATGGCTTTTTCTACGATGGATTTCACCGTGTCGGTGACCTGATCGGGGCTGACCTTCTGGGTTTCGCCGGTACGACGGATTTGCACTTCTACGATTCCATCGGCCAGGCCGCGTTTGCCCACCGTGATACGCACTGGAAAACCGATCAACTCCGCGTCCTTAAATTTGAAGCCGGGCCGTGCGTCGCGATCATCTAAAATAACATCGACACCCACAGCTTCCAGTTCGTCGTGAAGTTTTTGTGCCAGTATACTGACCTCTTCCACCCGCATATCCAATGCACAGATCACCACCTGATAGGGTGCGATGGTCATGGGCCACATGATGCCGCTGTCGTCGTTAAACGCTTCAATCGCAGCGGCCATAATGCGGTTTAATCCGATACCGTAACATCCCATGATAAAGGGTTGCGGTTTCCCCTTGTCGTTCAGGCAGGTCGCTTCCATGGCTGCGGAGTATTTCGTGCCGAGTTTGAAT
>CBDTZI010000372.1:0-3910 GCA_965364865.1 uncultured bacterium
GCGCGTGTATCATTTACAAACTCCCGCCCGAAGATTTGCGGGTACGGGCTTTGGTCTCAAACATCGAATGGCTCCGCTGTCGGCGGCGGTCGCCCGTGTTCAGTTGCGTCATTTGGACGAACGCAACAAGCGTCGTAATGAAAACATTCAATATCTTTCCAAAAAAATTGAACCCCTGGGTATACATACGATGTTGCCAACTGATGATGTTGAACGAGTCTATTTTGAATTTGTGGTCCAAAACGACGAATCCAAAACATTGCTTAAGACCGATCATCTGGTGGCAGCTCTCGATGCGGAAGGATGTGCGATCACTCATTTACGCTACCCGCTTTTACATCAACAGCCGGTGTTTACGGAGGATAAGTTTATCGAAATCGCTCGGCTTCAATCGCTGCCTCGTAATGAGCTGCCGAAGTATGAACCGGACGCACTACCGGTCACCGCGTTGGGAAATAAGTCGGTGATGCAATTACCGAATTTTGCTCGGGCAGACAAAGAACTGCTTGATCAATACGCCCATGCTTTTGAAAAAGTCATCGCCACTGCATCCGAAATCGCAAAACTGCAATCCGTGTAATGTCGGGTGGCAGGAGCGATCCAAAGATAATCGTAAAGGATTCTGATTGATGTTCGTTGCCCCGAATGCTACATCGAAAACGGTCGATTGCCCTGTTGATTGTGTTGTACTCGGTGGCGGGATCACCGGTGCGGGCGTGGCGCGAGACGCAGCCATTCGCGGCCACGACATCGTCTTACTCGACTCAAACGATTTTGCGTCGGGTACCAGTCATTTAACTTCCAAGTTGATACACGGTGGGTTACGTTATCTTGAGCAAGGGCAATTCCGTTTGGTGTATGAGGGGATTCGTGAACGTGATCGATTGCTGAACCTGATCGCTCCGACGCTGGTGAAGCCGATTCGATTTATCATTCCCTTTGAGCGAAATCGATTTCCCAAATGGTTGTTGACCGTGCTTGGGCTACAGCTCTATGGGTTGTCGGAGCGACTGCGATGGGGTCGAAGGTCAAGCCCGTTGTTGCAATATCGTTTGCGAGAATCTTACCCGGTAATGCGTTTTCATTCCTATGGTGTCACCTTCTGGGATGCGCAAACCAACGACGCCCGGCTGGTTCTGGCTACGCTTCGCAGTGCACAGGCCGCGGGTGCGAAATTGTATAATCATACCTCCATTAAAAAGGCGCAATTTGAAAAGGGTGTGTGGACGCTGGAATTGTTTTCGTCGGCGGAGAATCATACCTGGACCCTTCAAACCAAAACCATCGTCAACGCGACGGGACCCTGGTCGCCGATGACCGCGAATTTGATCGGCGCCGTTCCCATGGACTTGATGTGGATAAAGGGTAGCCACATTATTCTGCGCAAGCCCGAAAAGTTTGGAACCGATGCCGTCATCATTCGAAGTGTAAAAGATCAACGATCGCTGTGGGTCGTTCCCTGGCAGCATCGCTTGATTGTTGGTAGCACCGAATCGGAATTTACCGGCGATTTACGCGATGTTCGACCCGACCGCTATGAAGTGGACGATCTGTTTGAAAGTTTCCTACGAATTTTTCCGACATCGGGGTTAACGCGAAAAGATATCACCTGTGTTTATGCGGGAGTCAGACCGATCATCAAGCAGTCGATAGACTCCGAAAACAGTTTGTCGCGTGAACATCGTATTGTCATCGATCACCATCGACATATGATTACGATTACCGGCGGTAAGCTTACGACTTTTCGCAAAATGGCTGAGCAGACCATGGACGAAGCCGATCAACTGCTGGGGGCGAAACCCATTTCGGCAGACACCCGACACCATTTGCGAAATAATTTACTCTGGCCCGAACTTTCAAAAAAGCAGGCTCAGTTGTTGCGTAAAAAATGGACCGCCAAGTTAGACCAGGCTGCACAAAACGGATCCTCGAAAAACGGGTCGGTCCATAACAGTCATCTGGTAGATCATTTGGTTCGCCATTACGGACATGACGCCGAGGAAATTTTGAATGAAACCATCGCACATCCTGAGCAAGGTCAGCCCTTATTCCCACCCATGCCTCACTGCCTGGCTGAGATGACCTACTTATGTCGCAACGAGCATGTGAGTCATCTGATCGATCTGGTGAAACGGCGTATTCCGTTATATTTTCTGGGTGATCATTGCGGAATGGATGTTTTACCCTCTGTGGTGGATCACATCGCGCCGATACTCGGATGGGACGAAGAGCGAAAAGCAAAAGAGCTGGCTGCGGTGAAGGCGGAGTGGGATGCGGACCTCGCCTGTTTGAACGCCCCGGTCAGGCCGATGCGCACTCAAACTCGGACGCAGATTAAAATCTAATCATCCACAACTTAATACGAATACCCGCTTTTTCTTAGATGGATATATGGTTTTTCTTCCGCATCTCCACACCCGGCGATGACCTGTACGAAATATATATCATGATCGCCCGCAGATACTTTTTGTTGAATGGTACAACCCAGATGTGCGATGCAATCTTTGAGGACTGGCCCAAAATCGCTTGGCTGAAATTCGAGTCCGGAAAACGCGTCTTCCTCTAGCGAAAAGCCTTTACCGAAATGTTTGAACATTTTGGAAGGGTCTTCGCCAATCACATTGATGACGAATTTTCCAGCGTCATCGATAAGAGTTTGTGCGGGTCGACCCTGTTTGCAGGCGACGGTGATCGTGGGCGGATCAAAAGAAACCTGTTGATACCACGATACCAGTAAGCCGGTGGACTGATTCTGATGTTCGACTGTAAGAATAGCACATCCACTGGGAATGCGGCCCAGGGCGGTTCCGATTTGATCCTTATCATTCTGCAAAGTCATGGGGTCAATTCCTTCCTATCCAAATGTACGGACTTTTTGGTGGTTTCGCACCGGTGCTTATAACATGCCCAGCGGTACCCGCGTTAAAAACGCTCATCAGCCTTACTTGTTTTTATGATACCGTAGATAGACATCATAGCGTATTTTTTTCCCTTTGAAACAGAGTGAGGGTTTAGGAATCAGCGGCGGGGCGTGAAGATGGCGTTTGACGACGATGCGCTTGACGGTTTTTTCCATTGCGACAGCCATTAACGAGTCGATGTCGGTGTCGTCGCCAACCAGTTTTCTGCAAATTCGCATTTCCTTTTTGGATAGCGCCGTTTTTCCACTTGTGGGGTACATCGGATCCAGGTAGATCACGTCGGGCGTTTGAAGGTCGATGTTGTGCGGATCGTTTGGCTGTGAGTCCGCCTGCTTCAACACCTCGCGTGCATCTCCCTGGATGAGCGTGATTCTTTCCAGAATGTCTTGCAGTTGTGTATCCATCGATCGTGTTTTTTTAGCTCGCTCAACACCATCGCCGAACATCGCGAAGAGCAGTGGTGAACGTTCAATAGCTGTGACCGTGCATCCCAGGCAGGCTAACATAAACGCATCCTGCCCCAGCCCGGCTGTGGCGTCAATGACCGAAAGGGGTTGACTGCGAACGCCCACCGCACGAGCGATGAGTTGGCGGCGCGAGCCTTGAGATATTCTTCGATAGGCTACCGATCCGCTGACAAAATCAACATACACAGGCCCCGCAGCTCGTTGGCCGGTTTCATGAAGCTCTATTCGCTTGTCCGTGACGATAAATAATAAATCATATGTTTTGGTATCGTATTGCGATGAATCAAGTAGTGGGAGTTTCAATGTTTCTGCGAGCGACTGGCTCCAGCCGCGCCGCTGCGTATCGTTGGCGGAAGAAACGATCGCAACTCGGCTGGGTATGGATGAATTTGTTGGTATAGCCATGTTTGTACATTAACGGGGAAATCTTGTATCACAAAATGAGCAGGGGGTCAGGTTTGAGCCTTGCTTGAGGATTGTTTTTTCGTGGCGGGAAACAGGTGGGTGATGTCATCAAATCGA
>CBDTZI010000373.1:0-3892 GCA_965364865.1 uncultured bacterium
TCTTAACAAGAACCTGGGTTTTTCGGCTGAAGATCGCACAGAAAACATCCGCCGTATCGGTGAGGTGGGCAAGCTGTTTGTTGATACCGGCGTCATTACCCTGACGGCTTTCATCAGCCCGTATCGCGATGATCGCGCAATCGCCCGCGAAACCGTGGGTGAGGGTAATTTCTTTGAGGTGTTCTGTGACACGCCGCTGGACGTTTGCGAAGAGCGCGATCCCAAGGGCCTGTATAAAAAAGCACGAGCCGGCGAGATCAAAGGATTTACCGGTATCGACGCACCTTACGAAGCACCGGAAAAACCGGAACTGGTAATTGATACGTCGAAGACCTCGCCGCAGGAAGCAGCGATCGCGTTGATCGAAATGCTGGAACAAAAAGGCATCATTTCGCAACTGTCGGAATAGAATAACAACTTACTTCCCCCCTTTATAAGGGGTGATCGAGGGGGGTAATTCTTTTTTTAAAAGACACCTCCCCCAGCCCCTCCTTAGTAAGGAGGGGAGCTACGATGTCGGAATAAAAAAAATTGGTGCGAGAAGGGATTCACGCACCAGCGAATTACAAATTACAAGTTACGAATTAAAAAATGTAACGTCACCCCTTGTGGGTGGCGTTTTTTTGTGAGATGAGGTAAAAAAACAAGAACTTGGGATCGCCGATTCCCGAGTGATTAATCAATCCACATTTTCCAATGCGTCAGAGGAGAATTGCGAGCCGTATCTGCGAAAGGACAAAACTAGCCCCCATAGCGCAACCGTACTGTAGGATACCGCATGTGATCACCATCGCCACAGTCTTTGCACGACTCAGCGCCAGAGCCTTTCGGCAACAATGCCACACAAGCAGTAACAACACAACTACCTGACCACAAAGCATTACACCACCGAGTATCCATAAGAGGCTGTATTGCGATATTGCCAGAACGACTTGGCAAAATGCCGCGATAAACGCCCCGAATGTTATGGTTGGACTCAATACCACTGCGATGTCTTTAGTCTGAAACCCACCTATACGATTACGAAACATTCGAGTCACAAGCATCGCGATAAGAAAGATAGAAAATAGCATCGTCAGAACCTGCATGATCGGAAAATACCAATCTGTTGAAGCATATATTCGTAGTAAACTGACGGCGGAATGAAGAATTTTCTGGGTTGCTCCGTGCTTCCATGCTAGTCGGATGAAGAAAATAACCGGACCCAAAAAGAAGGAGACAAGATAAAAACTTATCGACGCTAAGATACACGCCGTAACAAACGAGCCTGCATTTAGAATGGGCCTATCCTTGCGCTGACAGATCGCGGAAAAATATCGATCCGGATGTAGTGATGCGAGAAGTATTGTCCGACTCAAGCGTCTAAGTTTACCACCTAGTTCGGGACGCTCCCAAGGAAGTAAATGTGTTTGAGCGGCTAACTTTTTCGGGTCAAACGGCGTGCCACATTCCGGGCAACGAAACTCGGACAGCCCAAAGAGGTTATACCCGCACTTCGGGCAGCGGATTTCTTCCGTATCTGTACGATTGGATGATTCCGCCATAATAAATATCCTAAAATGAAAGCTTACTCTGTGCCCACTTATTGGCAAACTAAAGAGAAATCGTACTTGGGTAGTGTTTGAAATGGACATTTAAGAGTTTGGAAGTGTCTGTAAAAAAACAAGAACCCGGGATCGCCGATTCCCGAGTTCTCGATGAAGCCGCACCCCGTAAACGGGGAGGATATACACGACCTCACCAGGGGTATCGACGGCCTCTCATCCCATCTGAAGTTAAGACCGGTAACCATTGATCTGATCATGTTGCAGGCTGCCTTCGGGCGTTGTCAGCACCCTATATATGGGTTCATCTGCGGTCCAATTCGTCAAACCAGACCCGTTCACGGACGGGCCAAAGGCGTGTATAGTGCGGGATTGAAAGGGTGTAATCCCGATGAAATGGACTCCTGAGCCGCGGGCGGAATGAAATCTCGACTTGTCGGGAGCCCGCGCGGGGATATTCGACCCAATGAACATCCGCGCAAGCTGAATCAGGCGGATCGGGTAATGGTTCTTCTATCCCGCGCAAGCTGAAGCATGCGGCTCGGGTAAAGGTTTTCTGTGATTGGAGCGGTGTAAATGGCGTTAGACAAGGTTGATCCCAAGGTCGATTTCCCAGCGATGGAGCGGGATATTTTTGCGTTCTGGGAGGAAAACAAGGCCTTCGATACGCTCCGCGAAATCAACAAGGGCAAGCCCCGCTGGTCGTTTCTGGACGGGCCGATCACCGCCAACAATCCCATGGGCGTTCATCACGCCTGGGGTCGAACCTACAAGGATCTCTATCAGCGATACCACGCTTCGCTCGGTCGCGAGCTTCGCTATCAAAACGGCTTCGACTGTCAGGGCCTATGGGTGGAGGTCGAGGTTGAAAAAGAGCACGGGTTCACCTGCAAGAAAGATATCGAAAAGTTTGGCATCGGCAAGTTTGTTCAGGAGTGCAAAGACCGGGCCAGCAAATTCGCAGCCATCCAGACCGAACAGTCCAAACGGCTGGGCTATTGGATGGACTGGGACAATTCGTATTACACGATGTCGGACGAAAACAATTATGGCATCTGGGCGTTTTTGAAAAAATGTTACGAAAAAGGTCTGCTCTACAAAGGCGTGGATGTCATGCCCTGGTGTCCACGTTGTGGCACGGGTCTAAGCCAGATGGAAATGAACGAAGGGTATCGCGAGGTGCCGCACACTTCGGTGTTCGTGAAGTTTCCGCTGCGTGAACGAAAAGGTGAAAACCTGTTGGTGTGGACGACGACGCCCTGGACGCTGAGCTCCAATGTCGGCGCTGCGGTCAAACCCGATATGACCTACGTTAAAATCAAACAGGGCGATGAGTTTTTCTACGTCGGTAAAGAAAACTTTGAATCCGCTCGTAAACAACCGGTCCAGGACGCCAAAAAAATTCCGCCGCTGATGTCGATTCAAGCCATGTTCAAAAACAATGGCGCGTTTGAAATCGTCGAGGAAGTGAAGGGCGAATCGCTGGTCGGTTTAACTTACGACGGACCCTTCGATATGCTCGACGGCGCGAAAGAAGCGGTAGACGCCCATCGTGTCATCGCGTGGAAAGAAGTCACCGCATCGGAGGGAACGGGCATCGTACACATCGCACCCGGCTGTGGTAGCGAGGACTATCATCTCGGCAAAGAGCTGGGTCTGCCACGCATCGCCCCGCTGCTGGAAGACGGAACCTTCAGGCCGGAATTTGGATATTTAGCCAATCAGAAGTTCGATGCGATCACGGGCAAAATTCTGGCGGACCTCAAGGAGCGAAAAATCCTATTCGCCAAGGAACAATACTATCACCGCTATCCGCACTGCTGGCGATGCAAGGACGAATTGGTCTATCGCCTCGTCGACGAATGGTTCATCAACATGAACTGGCGCGAGAAGATCATGAAGTCCGCCAAGCAAGCGCGCTGGATTCCCGAATGGGGTGTGGACCGCGAGCTGGACTGGCTGCGAAACATGGGCGACTGGATGATCTCGAAGAAGAGATATTGGGGACTGGCACTGCCGATCTGGGAGTGTCACGAGTGTGGCCACTTTGAAGTGCTCGGCGGACGCGATGAATTACAGGCTCGCGCGGTGAGCGGGTGGGACAAATTTGAAGGAAATTCTCCGCACCGCCCGTGGGTGGACGAAGTGAAAATCCGCTGCGAGCAGTGTGGTGATGGAAATGTTTCGCGCGTGAAAGAGGTGGGCAACCCCTGGCTGGACGCGAGCATCGTTCCCTTTTCAACGATGGGTTATTTTTCCGATCGTGAAGAATGGAAAAAATGGTTCCCCGCTGATTTTATTGTGGAAGCGTTGCCCGGTCAGTTTCGGAACTGGTTTTACGCGTTGTT
>CBDTZI010000374.1:0-3884 GCA_965364865.1 uncultured bacterium
TGGCAGCATGAACCCTCCATCCCCAAGGATGACACGTTACTTGCACGCGAACAGAAAAGCCCGCGATGGTTGATGATCCTCAAGCAGCTACGAGCACAATTCGGATCGATCAAGGGATTAAAAACGATTGAGCTGGGAAGTGGCCGGGGTGATTTGTCCGCGCTTCTGGCACAACTCGGAGCGGAAGTGACCTTGCTCGACGTTAACACGCACGCCCATGAACAGGCGAGGAAACGTTTTGATCGACTGGGTCTGAATGCAACCTATGTGCAGGATGACATGATGGGCACATTATCCACCCATCAGAAAAAATTCGATGTATCTTTGTCGTCCGGTGTGATTGAACACTTTGAAGGACAGGATCGCACCCAGGTCATTCGGGGACATTACGATGTGTTGCGCAGTGGTGGCCTCGCCATCATCAGCGTGCCGCATTCATGGTGTATCCCCTATCGATTATGGAAATGGTATCTTGAATTTCGTGAATGCTGTCCATACGGCATCGAAATTCCCTACTCCAAAAGCGAAATGATCTACAGAGCGAAAGAAGCGGGCCTGCAACAGGTTCAGGCACGGTGTATGGGGTTCTGGCAATCCGTCGGCGATCATTGGGGTAAAAGTGTGTTGCATAAACAAGTTGATTGGATTGAACGAACCTCGATCATGGATTCATCGATGGGCTTTGTATTATTGATGATGGGTGTTCGACCCTGACAACGACAATGACCAGTACAACCATCATCGCGAACGATTTATCATTATCCCCTGATCTCGAATCCACCGATTGGGTGGACAAACATTTTCTGCACCGGGGTTATGGGGTGGAATTTGAAATGGAAGCGCAATGGATTCGACAACAACTCCCCACGGATGCAACCCGCATCGCCGATATCGGATGCGGGATCGGCGCGTTGTTTGATGTCATCGGTCAATCGCGCGCGATGGGTGTGGACTACAGTGGCGACGGCTTAACGCACACACGACGTCAATATCCAACAGTTCCACTCTACTGTGCCCATGCAGAGTCACTACCCTTTGCAGATGGTTCGTTGGATGCGATCACATTACAACATGTGGTGGAACACCTAGACCCATACGACAAGTCCATCAAAGAATGGTATCGCGCCATCAAACCTGGCGGCTTATTAATCGTATTAACACCCAACGCCGAATTTTGTGACCCGTCTGTTTACGAAGATTCTTCCCATGTACACATTTTCGATCGAAAGGATTTGCGACGGGCGGTCCAACAAAACGGGTTTGAAGTGGTTGAGATTCGTACGCTGGGATTACCCTGGTTCAGACAGTACCGCACTCTTCCCATGGGCTGGCGATTGCGCCGCTTCGTGACAACAAACGCGCGATTCCTGTCCAACTTGCCGTGGTGTCGCTGGAAGGGTCAAACATTGTGTTGTGTCGCACGGAAACCTGAATCGTCATGAAAAAACCCCTGCGCATTCTACTGGACGCTCGCATGCTGATCGGACGATTCTCCGGAATCAGTCGATACGTAACTCGATTGGCCGATCAGTTTTCAAAAAACAAAGAGATACAGGTCGTGGCCATGTGCGGCCAAAAAGTCCCGGACATCTGGGCGTCGAATACGAAAATTGAAACGATCACAACCTCGTTCACCAAAGGCGATCGTGCTCCGGACAAACGATACGCATGGGAAAAAAAACACCTGCGCAATATTTTAAAAAAAGCCAACATTGATGTGTACCACGCAACATGGAACAGCGGCATCCCCTCCTTTTGTCCGATCCCGTCCGTGGTCACCATCCACGATTTGATTCCATGGAACGATCCCGATTTATATTTTGCCTCGACCAGACAGTTCAAAGCATACAAGCAATCGACTCGCGCCGCCGCCCGTCGCGCGACCGGCGTGATCTGTGTGAGTCACTTCGCTCGCAACGACGTACTTAGGAATTTACGCATCAAAGAACAAAAAGTAGTGGCTATCCATAACGGTGTAGATTTCCCCAAAGACGAGTCCATATCTTTTGACTCCAGTGAATCTCCGTATGTCCTTTACATCGGAGGCCACCAGGTCAGAAAAAACGTCGAGACCGTGTTCAAGGTAATGCAGCACTTCTGGTCTAAGTACGACCCCACTCTCGAGCTGAGACTTACCGGGACCGTACAATCACTGACCCCCCAAGCCAGAAAAGTGTTTCATCAATTGACTTATCCCGAACGGATTCGTTTTCTGGGTGACGTGGATGATCAGGAATTATCCCGCCAATATACATCCGCGAAATGCCTGCTTATGCTCTCCCGCAATGAAGGCTTCGGCCTGCCCATATTAGAAGCCATGGCCCATGGTTGCCCGGTCATCGCCTCTAACGCGACCTCCCTGCCCGAAGTCGTGGAGGATGCGGGAATTCTTGTCCACCCTGACGATTACACGGGAGCTGCGGAGGCTCTCCACAAGTTCTTCACCCATCACCATCTCTGGACCGATCTCGTTCAGAAGGGTCGAAACCGGGCCTTAACGTTCGGATGGAACCAGGTGGCCCAAAAAACCCTGAAAATCTACCACAACATCGTATCCGCCACCCAGCCAGCCCACAACGAACTAGCCGCTCAAAGTGCGTAATGGTCGCCGTTTTAAGCGGCAAAACCCCTTCTCTGACGGCTGACTCGACAAGCACGCCCTCTCATGCCATACTGACAGGCTCTAAAGTTTTTAATTAACTTCAATCCGATGGAAAAATATGGAAGTCGAAACATTAGTAGAACTGGCAAGTAGCGGAAACGCTTCTACGGTGGAAGAACAGTGGATGAGCTTGATCGAGTCCACCGACATGTCACCTTCCGAAATCGCGAAGTATAAGGATGTGCTGGCTGAGATGTGCCAGAAGAACCGGTTGGAGCAGGCCCAGGCGCTGGCATGGGCGGCGAACGAATCGCTGTCATCTCGGTTAACCCCTTTGGAAGTCATTACGGTGGCCGGACCATTCCTTCTGGCGGTCGGTGAAGGGGACGAGCTTCGGGCACAAGTCAGCGATCTATACCGCAAAGCCTACCCCGATCAGGAAGGACTTGAAGAGTTGCTGACCGAGGCGGGATTGCCGAGTGGGCGACCCGTGCGACGCGCGCTGAGAACCTTGGAAGTCTGCCTGAATATCCAGGAGGGGAATTATTTATCATCGCGTGATGAAGATGAAGCCGCCCGGGTGGATCGCGTCGAAATTCCTGCATGGAAGTATTCAATCACCACGGCAGACGGACATGCATCGGTGGGTGCCGTAAATTTGGCGGACCAATATCAACCTGCACCGGATGATGATTTCCGCGTACTCAAACAGTTCAACCGTGAACAACTGGATCAAAAGCTGAAAAAAGACCCCGCCTCCATCGTGGTCGAAATCTGCCAGCTACATGACAACGAGATGGATTCAAACCAGCTTCAGGCCAGACTCGTTCCGAATCTAATGTCTGAGGTGGATTGGAAAAAATGGTGGACCCGAACGCGAACGGCATTAAAAAATTGTGCGAACATTAAAGTCGAGGGACGCACGCCCTATTCGATCACCTATATTGATCAGGCGGTCGGTTTTGAAGTACGCTTCCTGACCGAGTTTAATGCCCAGCGTGATCCTGTAGGCCGGCTGGATATTGTCGAAAATTATCTGCGCGACTGCAAAACGCGAGGCGAATCACCGGACACCGCGGCCATGAAACACTGTTTCGATTATTATGTGACCGTGGCCAAAAAAAGAGAACAAAGCAAATCGCCGCAAGCGGTTCTGCTCTGGACCATTGCACGTCTGGTGGGTGAACTCGCAGAGGTTGAAGAGGCCAGGCAGGGAATTATTCATTGCCTTCAGACCGCAAACAAAATCGAAGATTCCATCACCAGCATCGAACATCAGGGT
>CBDTZI010000375.1:0-3869 GCA_965364865.1 uncultured bacterium
GAACTGCGCAACGCCCGCAACAATAGCAAACCCGCCAACACCGCGAATCCCAGACAGGATAAATAACTGTATCGATCCGCGACCAGCTGCGGACCGCTTTGGAAAAAACCCAGTAGCGGTGAAATCTGAAACATATAGGTCAACAAGGCGACGATCAGTGCGGGCCAATATTTTCGCCAGTAGATCGTCACACCCACCAGCACAAACAGCGCAAACAAACTCACCCACAACATGGCACCCAATAGTTCGCTGCTCGGAGGGATTTCATACAACGGGCCTAAATTCGTCGGCCAGACCGTCTTGCGTAAATAAAACACGAATCCATAACACGCCTGGGCAATGCGTGAAGCCATCCCATGCTCGGACAATGGGTACATCGCGCCGACATGGTGTTGGGAATAGATCGCCTGCACAGCCCCCACCGTCGACAACATAAAAAGTGGAAGTTTTTCAATAAAGACTCGTCGCGAAGATTTTTGTATCAGATCTTTATTTAGTTTTAGTCGTCGTAGCGGATAAAAATCGAGCAATATTAATACATGCGGCAACATCACCGCGGACGCCTTCGCAAAAAGGGAAAGTAGGCAACAAAAAATAACCGCACCATAGGACCAACGATAGGCATACGACAGCTTTGACTCCCCACCGGCGGGCTGATTGGCCAGGGCTTGACTGGCGTCAGCCTGTTCTTTTTTCTGCCTCACATATCGAAGATAAAACGCCACCGCCAGGATAAACAAAAATCCGCTCACCACGTCACGACGTTCCGCAATCCACGCCACCGACTCAACCCGTAGCGGGTGAATTGCAAAAACAAGTGCGGCGAACATCGCAGAAACCAAAACCGCTTTGGAATGTTTCTTCGGGTCCAGACCCATGCCCACTGTCAACAGCATTCGCGCAACGAAATAAAACGTCAGGGTGGCTGCCAGATGAAACAACACGTTGGTCAGATGATACCCAAATGCTTCACTCGACCACAGCTGATAATCCATCGCATAGGTCAGCCAGGTTAACGGCTGAAAGTGACCCGCCTGCGTCGTCGAGAACATCCACTTCAAATTCTGCGCTGAAAAGCTGAGATGATCGCGATTGTGTATAACCAGATCGTCGTCATCCCAATAGGCAAAACCAGCTGTCAACGCAGGCATGAACGCCAGCGTGACGAAAATAAGCAGAACCACCGGAACACCGATTCGCCACCTGCGAGATGCACTACGTAACCAGGCATGATCCGGCGCGGCGTTTTGCGGCGCAATTTCTACCGGCACAGGCTCCTGCGAAGTATGCAAATCTGAACCCGATTCTGCGGAATCAGCACCGGGCTTTATGGGGGTTGGCTGAGTATCAAACACCTCCACATTCTAAGGACCATCCACCATCCGTCTACCAATACTGATAATCGGGGTGAAAACACTCAAAAATCGCCCCCACCATCCAAACTCCATCCCTTCATCCCATACGCTTTAATATCTGAGGTACAAAACAACCCGCACCAACTCCTGTCCGATATTATTCATAATTCATTGTGTACTGAGGAAATGCCTGAAGGGTCAGCGAATTTCCGGATCGTTTCATCAGAATTGCCAGCTATGACTGTCCGGAATAAAAAGTGGAGGATTCACAGTGTTGCAATTTGTATTACTATTATTCCTTAGTGCGGGAATCGCAGCTGGCGAACCTGGTGTACCGCACGACTCGACCGCCCCAAAAAAGTCGGGCACTCCCTCTTTGAACGATCCCTCCTCCCCCAAAGAAATCAATCAACTGATCCGGCAACTCAGCGATTCCTCTTATGCGAAACGAACCTACGCGACACAACGACTTTGTGCGATCGGGATGGATGCATATGAGCCCTTGAAAAAAGCTCTGCAAAGCGACGACGCGGAAACGGCTCTACGAGCATCCGAGCTCATCCACACGCTCAATCAACTTTTGTTTTCCGGAGTAGAAATTACCTTATCCCTCTCCAAAAACAATATCGCATGGAACGAATCCATCGATCTTGTAATGACACTGAAGAACGCTTCATCCTACACCGCGAAAATTCCGTTCGACAAACAGATCACGCTTCCCCAGCAAAAGCATAACCATGCTCAACAGGTTGCGGGAATGCTGGACGTCGCGGAGTGGATCCATGTACGTCATCCGCAAGGACAGGAAATGACACTGAGCGTCGATGACTTCGCGGCAGATCCAGCCATCGTGGATATCGTTCACTTGCGTCTGGATGATGGGCCTTTCATGACGATCGAACCCCAACAACAAATCACCCTCACAGCCCATGCATTCAATCGGGGATGGGCACGCTATAAACTACTGGACGAAGGCGAATACACCGTCTGGTTAGATTATGTTCCGGAGTGGGATGATAAAAAACTGGCCGACGCACAGATCGGACGAGTCACCAGCAAGGAAATCGCGCTTCGAGTCGCCAAGCCCGCTCCCGATACGATCTCACGCAGCGGACAGGTCGCATCACTATCGATCCACCAGGATAAAAATAAGATGTACGCCAAACTGATCAACCGCACGGATCAAACCATGATCCTCAACACCAATCTCGGCGACCAGCCCCCATTCGCTCAGGCACGTTGGATCTACCGTAATGAAGACCAACAATGTGAACACCTGATCATGGATCAAATCCGTGCATCCTGGCATGATTTTGATCAAGACAAGCTGATTGAAGTTCAGCCGGGGCATTCGCATGTGCTTACCCGAATAAACCTTGACGAATTGCGTGAAAAACTCATCGAAGCCGGGGCCGACAAAAAGGCAGAATCGTGGGGGTTGTCCTTCAATTTTTCAAACCTATGCGATTGGCGCTGGCAGCGACGTCAGGCGGAAATTTTGCAGAACAATCCAAACGCACCTGAATTTCTGCAAAAACCCTTACCTCCGAAATTGTCATCCGCCCGATACACCAGTAATGAACTGATCGTTACCATGAGCAAGTGATTTATGGATTTTGAGCGACTAACCATCCCATGTAGTGTCGGGGTTGTCCCCGGCGTTTGAAGTACAACGCCACCCACAGGGAGTCACAGACTCCCGGCTGGGAGTCACAGACCCCCGACTGGGAGTCACAGACCCCCGACTGGGGGTGACGCTACACTTGACGGTTTGGTGCTCTCGTTTGACGCATGACACAATCGTTTCTAGAATCCGCGCCAATGACAGATCAACCCGCTACAACGCAGTCCACAACCCGCCCATCACTGCATGGCTCTGGTGACAAAGAATCCAGAATGTCGTTCGGAGATCATCTGGATGAGCTGCGCGTTTGCGTGATTCGAGCGATGGCGGGTGTGATGCTGGGCACAATCGTATGCCTGATTTTCGGGAAAGACATCCTGGGATTTCTATGCAATCCCTTGATGGCGGTTCAATACGCCAACGGCTTAACACCCCATTTGCAAGCCCTGGCCCCCACCGCGGTATTTACGGCCTACTTAAAAATCGGTTTTCTTTCCGGCCTGATCCTGGCTATGCCCTGGGTGATTTATCAGATCTGGGTGTTTGTCGCGACCGGCTTGTATTCTTACGAACGTCGTTTTATTAAAAGGCTGATTCCCGCTTCGATGTTTTTGTTTGTGATCGGCGTCATCTTTCTTTATTACATCGTGCTGCCGATCGTGCTCCATTTTTTCATCAGCTTTAACAAGAATTTCCCGTTGAATGATTTCACGCCTACTGGTTTTCAACAGCTGGTCTTGCCCGGGGACGAAGATGAAAAAACTCTGTCCCGTGATTATACGCCGATGACGATGCCGCTGGTGACTAAAGACCCGGTGAAACCCGTGGAGGGTGACGCGTGGGTGGATGTCACGGCTCGCAGGCTGATGATCAAAACGGGGAACGATACG
>CBDTZI010000376.1:0-3847 GCA_965364865.1 uncultured bacterium
GCCGCGCAACCAGTCCGTCCACCAGAATCGTGACCCGATCACAAACCATTTCCAGCTCGCTCAATAGATGCGAATTCAAGAAAACGGTTTTACCCTTTTTTCGAAGGTCAACCAAAAGAGCGCGAACATCACGACGCCCCACCGGATCAAGCCCATCGGTAGGTTCATCAAGAACAATCAGCTCTGGATCATTCATCAATGCCTGGGCGATCCCCAGACGCTGTAACATTCCTTTGGAGTATTTATCCACGCGCGTATCCGCCCAACGAGACATGCCCACCTGTTCGAGCAGTCGCCCCGCCCGCCGTGTACGATCACTTTTAGGGACTTTGGCCAGCGCCGCGTAATAATCCAGCAGTCGCATACCGGTCAGATAGCCGGGGAAGCGATGATTTTCGGGAAGATAACCGGTGACGGCTAACTTGCCGCGATGTCCGATGGGCCTGCCCAGAATCGTACCATTCGCATGGGTGGGTCGAACCACGGTCATCATGATTTTGACGAGCGTGCTTTTACCCGCCCCGTTTGGACCCAGCAGGCCGAAAATTTCGCCTCGACCGACCTGAATGTTGACCCCGCGCAATGCTTGAATGGTTTTACCGTACGATTTGTGAACGTCGATCAGATCGACGGCCCAGTTGGTCATTTCTGTGATTGCGACCATAAAGATCCTCGACGTTGCATTAGTTCATCCGCCACTGCCTCGACGGTAGTATCGGCCTGAACGTCGATCCAGTCGGTGTCTAAAAACCGTTTGAACCATGTTCGTTGCGATTTGGCCAATTGACGCGTACTGATTTTGATCAATTCGACCGCATCCGCAAGTGAGCCGTTCCCATGCAGATGATCGATGATCTGGGCGTATCCGACGGCTTTTTTCGCGGTTTCGCTGAGCGGGATCGACTCGTCCATCAACGATTGGACTTCCTGCACAAGCCCAGCCTCCATCATTCGCCGGACCCGTTCGTTGGTACGATGATTTTGATCCTCCCGTTCACGTCGGACACCTATAAAGTGGCAGTCGTATCGGGTTTCCTGCTTCCCCCATTGCTCCTGCAGATCGCTGATGGGCTTGCCCGTGAGTTCGTAAACCTCTAAGGCCCGCACAATTCTTCTTTGATCGTTGGGATGAATTCTTTGGGCGGCTTCGGGGTCTACCTTTTTGAGTTTTTCAAAAAGTTGATCCAACCCATCATTTTGGACTTGTTCCAACAGCTGGTTTCTGATGGATTCGTCCGCACCCGGCCCCTCAAACAAACCTTCGGTCAGAGCTTTGACGTAGAGCGGTGTTCCACCCACGACGAATATATTTTTGTTGTTGTTCCGCTGATGGATGTCGAGAATGGTCTGGTCGGCGAGTTCGACGTATCGGGCGACCGAAAATTCCTCGCAAGGCTCAGCTACGTCGATCAAATGATGAGGTATTCGTTGGCGCACTTCCACCGAAGGCTTGGCTGTTCCGATGTCCATCCGACGGTACACCTTCATCGAATCGATGCTGATGATTTCACCATCGGTTCGCTGCGCAAGTTCTCTGCCGAGGCTCCCTTTGCCCGAGCCGGTACAGCCGAAGATAAACGTCAGTTTGGGTTGCATCATGAATCAATCAATTTCTTACGGTCATTTTTCGACACTGGGTGCCATGCCTAAGCCGAAGGCGCCGGCATGCGTTACATTTTCTAATCAACATGGTCCCGATACATCGGGACAGCGTTTGGCCATGCCACCCGATAATTTACAGTTTTCGGGTGGCCGCGCAAGCTGAAGCATGCGGCTCAGTTTTGACAAACGCGTATTGTCTTTTCGACTCTAGGTTATTGTAACACCTAATTGAAATGAAAGTTGTTCGAGATGAACAGCTAAGTCTACCGAGGACACAGAGATTCCGGGCTCTACCTGGAGGGTGATGGGTGCGAAATTGAGAATACCTCGAATACCGGCGGCGACCATCGTATCCGTAGCGGCCTGAGCTGCGGTTCCGGGTACGGCCAATATCCCGAAACGAATGTTGTGTTGACTCACCGTTTTGGACATGTCTTTGAGCGATTGAATTTGCATGGGTGACGGGCCATCCATCATCTGGCCGATGACCCTGGGATCGTTGTCGAAAACAGCAACCACATCGAATCCGCGCTTGGAGAATCCGCGATAAGCCAGCAATGCCCGGCCAAGATTACCCGCACCCACCAATAAGACGTTGGATTTTTTGTCGGTTCCCAGAATTTGTCGAACGCGTTGAATCAGCTCGCCGACCCGATAACCAATTCCTGGATGTCCGAATTGACCGAAATAGGCTAAATCTTTTCTCACTTGAGCGTCGGACAGGCCGAGTGCTTCGCCGAGTTCCCGGCTTGATACCGTTCGTCGATCAGACTCGTGGAAGATTTCCAGTTGGCGCAGATATAGACTAAGCCTTCTAACTGCGGGTGCAGGTATGTTGTCTGGTTTCGTCATAACCCCTCGCCTTGGCCCGGCAGATGAGGGAACATTCGGGTGCCTCACACGCTGTGAGAACGACGACTATATCCTGAGGTGGAATTTCAAGTCAAGAGAGGTCATCCTGGGGCTGGAGAATTGGCCTTTCCTCACTGAAATACGAGCAAGTCACCAGATACCCCGGCTTGACAGGCAAGGGGTCGAGGGGATAGTGTTTCAATAGTCTGGTTTGTTGGATTGACCTTTGCCATGCGAGGGTGCCCACCGTAATCGCCCCCCCGGCGTTCTCCCCGGACCTTAAAGTGCATAGACTATAATGTGGTGGCACGAACGCTTCGGCGTAATCAAAAAGATGATCATCCCTGACGGTTTTGGAATAGGGGTGAATCAGGACTTTATTCGATGATGGAGAGTTTTGTAGATGTTTAGGGTATCAGGCATACTGGCTTTAATCCTTGCGATCGGTGTACTTACACCTGATCTTAGCGCTCAAAATCAGAATCCGGAAGACGCGACCATCAATGGAATTCGTCGTCTCAGTACCATTGGCAATCTGGATCAGGATAATATCCGCCGATGGATTCAGCATGAAATAAATAACCTGACGGATCTCCCCCGAGACAACGGCTCGGACGGATTTCATGCCGTTGGATTTAGAACATTTTTAACACGGTTAGAATCACAACGTAAGAATCCAGCCAACACCACCGCTTTCCTTACTCAGTTCGCTACACAAACCGCGGTGGTCGCCAATCAAACATTTAAGCAAAACAACGGCTCGGTTACCGCCTCCCGTGCACTGGCTCGCATGATGACGGTCTTGCGTGCCCCGGAAACGATACCGGGTTTGCTCGCGGGATTAACAGCCACGGACGGCTCGACAAAGTTTCTTTGCCTGAAAGCATTGACCAATCTTCAAAGCGCGATCAACCAGGACAACAATCTCTCCAACCAGATGAACCAGGCGCTAAAAGCTGCAGGGACTATTGAAACCGATCCGATCGTTTTGGGTCAGATTTATGTCGCATTGAGTATTCCCAACGATCTCGCAGCTAACGTGGATGTTTATCTTGAAATTTTTGATCGAAGATTAAGCGCGCGTCGCCAACAAGCGACTAAAGTGGATAGCGCCGAGCTGTTCGCTTTTGAGATTTTTCGTCAACCCAACAACCTCAACAAATTAAATCAAAACCAAAAAGCCAGCCTGGTTCAACGGTTGGCGGCCTTCATGAGAATGGATGCCGTGCGGTATAACAACCCGATGATAGCCCCACCGACAGACTCGAAACTACCCGACCTCTCTTTTTATGAACGGGACAAGATCGAGCGCAGATTAGATGCGGCTGAGGATATTATTTCAGCTGTGGCGGGAGCGAATAAAGGTGGTCAACTTCGTGATGTGTTAAACAAT
>CBDTZI010000377.1:0-3846 GCA_965364865.1 uncultured bacterium
TACCCCGCCAGCACCTGCATCCAGGCCCATTTGTGCCGCCCGGAACTTCTCGTTGAAATCGAAGGCATCGCGATGATCCCCAAAAATCGCAGCCTCTAACATCGCATCCAGAAAGTTTTTTCGGACTTCCCACGTTCGAGAATTTATTGCTTTCTCCATAAAAAACACCTACAATTTCCCAAGCTGTAAAATTTGTTTTTATTTGCCGGAGAGCACAACCTGATTAAGTCGTCTGGCGTTGATTCGCCGCGATACAGGTGCGTGCTTTTTTTATGCGCGAAAAAAATAAAACGACGGACACGGTGGAGGGGATTTACCGCATGCATGAACACGATCAAAAACATAAGCCGCAATGTCATCGCGACAAGCCGCTCCTTCACCCCACCCATCCCGTCACTCAAACCGGTTCATGGTTCACCAAAATTTGTTTTCTCTTCACCGGTCTGTGTGCACTGTTTTGGTTAATCCTGCGCACCGGGACCAAACCAAGCCGCTTTGGCTATCCCTGTCAACAATCCGCGTTCAACATAGCTGCGGTAGCCTTTGGCGGTCCGTTTGTAGCGTCGATCATCACCGCCCGATCGCACTGGTTTTCTTTCATCCGATCATCACATGGAAAAATGGTGGCTGGATTGATCGTGTTGATGTCAATCGTTCTCTTGGCCAATGCTTCCTACCGAACTCAAACCGAAGTGACCATCGCAACACCACCCAGCCACCATTACCCGGACATCTATTTCGTAAAAAACGCACGCGGGATAGAGCCGGGCCGTTTCGGAGGCGTCGACGATATGGTTTATCTGATGGGTGCGTATGGAAAAAAATTCCATCGTTCCGAAACGATAACCCGCACCACAGGCCCGAACGGAATCATAAGTCGCGACAGTGTCGTCATCCTTAAAGTCAATGGTCAATGGTCGCAGCGCGGCGGCACCAACACCGATGTGGTGCGCGGAGTGATTCGCAGAATCGTGGAACATCCCGATGGCTTTGTCGGCGAAGTGATCGTCGCGGACAACGGCCAAGGCTCTGGAAATCTGGATCGTGCAGAACACAACGCCGAAGACCGCAGCCAATCCTTTGTGGATGTCACCCGCGATTTCGCCACAGAGGGATGGAAAGTTTCTTCTTTTCTCTGGGACACCATCGGATTAACTTCTGTCATTGAATTTGACGCCGGCGATCACGCCAACGGTTATGTCCTCAACGACGTGCGTGATACCGTCACCCAGATACGCGTTTCTTATCCAAAATTTGTTACCGCTTATTCAACACCCATCAGTTACAAACACGGGATATGGAATTCTGTAACCGAAACATACGACCACGAAAAACTGGCTGTCATCAACATGCCCGTTTTAAAAACACACGTCATTTACGGCGTCACCGCCAGCGTCAAAAACCACATGGGTGTGATCGCACAAAGACTCAACACCAATTCGCACAACAGCGTTGCCGACGGTGGAATGGGATCGATTCTATCCGAAATTCGAATGCCCGATCTGAACATCCTGGATTGTATCTGGATTCTCGCAAGACCGGGCCTGGGCCCGTCTGCGTCGTACTACAATACGTCGTTTACCAATCATCTGGTGGCTTCCACCGATCCGGTCGCGCTGGACCAGTGGGCTACAAAAAATATCCTCATGCCGCAAATCATCGCAAACGGATATACCGAAAACGACTATTGGAACACGCAAAGTCCAGACAATCCCGACAGCACCTACCGTCACTATCTCGACCGGTCTATGAATGAAATGATCCTTGAGGGCGTCACGACAACCAACGACGATCAAAACGTGCGTATTCGTGTCTGGGCGGGTGATGACAACAACGACGGGGTCATCAATCTGCTTGACCACCAGGGGCTGTACGACTGTTTCACGGGGCCTGACCAAATTCTCGACCCGACCTGTGAAACATTTGACTACAACGATGATCAGAAAATTGACCTCCGGGACTGGTCGTTTTTCCAGATTCTCTTCAGCCAGACCTCCTGATCTGCACACAACGGCCTGGGTATGCACATCTTCACACAATTTTCTTGCATGTATTGTGTTAATGAAAAGATAGCATAACAATAGAGCCATCATGGGGATGGATGCCGGAATCGTCGCGGTCACCGCGCATACCCGATCCCCACGCAGTGCGGCAAGATTATCCCTTGAATTTCATCTTTGTCCGAACCGATAATATGAATGATCAAAGAAAACAAGATCAAAGCAACAAAAATAATATAGAGGATCAGTCCATGAAATTATATGTTTCTCATCTGTTAACCATTGCGATTGTGGTGAGTACGTTAGTATCAAATTCATCACCTTCACGCGCCGACGTTCAACGTCTCGGTGCAGCCACGGCCGATCCGCTGATGAAACATCTGGAAGCGGAGCTGAGCTATACGATGGAAAATCTTTCCACACCCGATGGCATAAAGCCCTATTACCTCAACTACACCGTGTACGATGAACAACAGGCGGTCATTACAACCAGCCTGGGAGCCCTGGTCAGAAACTACGTCTCCAGAAATCGAAACCTGAACATCGACCTGCGGGTTGGCGATTACAACATCGACAACACGCACCAACTGCGCGGCGGCGGAGCTTCCCATGTTTCCGGCAGCGGAAACATTCCTCTGCCTCTCACGAATGAAGCCGATGCGATACGTCAAATGTTGTGGTATTACACGGATCAGGAATTCAAGGAAGCAACTCGCAGACTTTCCAAAGTGAAAACCAATTTGAAGATCAAAGTGGAAGAGGAAGATCAGTCCGATGATTTCAGTCGCGAAGTCGCCCATCAGTTTACCGCTCCGCCCGCCACATTGAAACTGGATCGTGACGCATGGACGGATCGACTTCGACGAATTTCTGCGATCGCACGCGACTATCCGCTGATTTACAACTCATCCGTCACCATCGGAACGTATGCGGGCACACGATACATCGTCTCCAGTGAAGGCACTCGCCTGCAAACTTCGCAAATGCGATATCGCATCACTCTCGCCGCAGGCACCAAGGCAGACGACGGCATGGACCTCAATCAGGCCTCCGATTTTAACGCCACATCTTTGTCAGGATTACCCGGAGATCGTGAAATCGAAGACGCGTTCCGCAAAGTCATCAATCAGGTTCTTAAACTACGAAAGGCGCCGCTGGCGGAACCCTACATCGGTCCGGCGATCCTGCGCAATCGAGCCAGTGCGGTGTTCTTTCATGAAATTTTTGGCCACCGCATCGAAGGGCATCGACAAAAAGATATTACCGAAGGTCAAACCTTCACCAAAATGGTCAACCAATCGGTCCTGCCGGAATTTATCAGCGTGTTCGACGACCCCACAAAAGCACGCTTCAAAAATATCGACCTGCGAGGTTACTATTTGTACGACGACGAAGGGGTGAAGGCCACACCTGTTCAACTGGTGGAACACGGCGTCTTAAAAACATTTTTAATGTCACGGCGACCCATTGATCGCTTTCCCCGATCCAACGGGCATGGCCGCCGCCAACCCGGAAACGCCGTGGTCTCCCGTCAGGGCAATCTTCTCATCCAATCCGACAAACAAGTTCCCTTTGGGCAACTGAAAAATCTGTTGATCGAGGAATGTAAGAAGCAGGATAAACCCTATGGCCTTCTGTTTGAAGATATTTCCGGCGGATATACCACCACCAGCCGACAGGGGCCTCAATCGTTCAAGGTGTTACCCATCGTGGTGTACAAAGTTTATTCAGACGGCCGGCCTGACGAATTGATTCGCGGAGCCGACGTCGTGGGTACGCCGTTAACTTCGTTTGCAAAAATCATGTATACCGCCGATGACTCCGCGGTGTTCAACGGTACCTGCGG
>CBDTZI010000378.1:0-3846 GCA_965364865.1 uncultured bacterium
TAATCCAAAAACCGGGTTGCCCACGCCACCGTCCAGAGAAAACCAGGATGCACCATCCCACATGGCGATACGATTCGCACTGAACCCGCCAGCCGTGGTGAAAATTCCGCCGATGTAAAGTGATTCTCCAAATCCGGTGCCGTCGTCGAACACAGTCAACGCGCGTACGGTGTCATCGGTTCCTGTTGAAAGAACCGACCAATTGGTGCCATCCCATTTTGCGATATGATTGACGACAATCTTGTTGCCATCCGCACGAGTAAACTGACCACCTGCAAATAAGGCTGGACCAGAACCGTCGTCGAAAACGGACATCCCAAAAACTTGCCCACTCACACCATTGCCCAGAGAAGACCAGGAATTGCCGTCCCATTTGGCGATATTCCGTACGGCTACTTCACCGGATAGATTAAAGCTACCTCCCGCGTACAACGCGGGTCCACTGGCGGAGCCGTCATCGTAGACTATCAGCGAAGACACTCCTCCATTTAATCCGTCACCCAATGCGTACCATTGAAGGCCGTTCCATCCCGCGATCTGATTGACATTCACTCCGCCCGCGGCAGTGAATGAGCCGCCGACAATTAAATTTTCGGTTAGTGTGTTGGGGTTTGGAAATGATGTTGTCGCGAAAACCGATCCGTTTGTACCTGATCCCAATGCACTCCATGTAGTCCCGTTCCATTGTGCGACATTGTCTGCGATCGCTTCGCCGGCCTTGTCGAATTGGCCACCCGCGATTAATACATCACCAGACGCTGAATGAAAAACGGCGAGCGTATTGACCGTCGGAAAAATTGTTCCAATCCCGTTTCCCAATGCGGACCAGTTACGACCATCCCATTTAGCGATTTTGTTGGTTGTACTACTACCCGCCATGGTAAAACGGCCTCCAACATAAATGGCTTCGCCTCGGCCGTCGTCATAGGTTGCGATCGTGTTTACCGTGCTGTTCATGCCCGGTAACCCCTTAGCGGTATCCCATTTGGGCGCGCAGACTTGCGCATGCAACACGGATGCTGCATGTACCGCGACTACGAAAGCGAAAAATCGCATCCGTTTTGTATGTAGAACGGTCAGTTTGATCTTATCCCCTTTTGCCTGTTTCTCTGCTTCAATACCCCTATTGATCAATCCGTGATACAAAGATAGGCTAAAACCACCCTCTATCAAGGATATCCTCGAAAAAACATGAAGTCGACCCTTGGCGATAATGATTTGTGCCATAACCATACCTAGATTATGGGACACGATGCGTGGGGCAAGAAAATTGCATGGACGTCCGCCCCGACGAATTCAATAAATGTTATACAACATGGATTTCAGAGGCTCAAAGTCGGTTTCATCGGCCAGATTCAACTGATCTGAACCATGGTGTGATTACACGAGTAGTTTACAAGAGATAAAACCCTATAATACGTTCAGTGTTGATGGTTTGATTTGGGGTGAGATTTTTCGTTTTATCTCGAAATTTGGGAATAATTGTGGGAGTTGAATTTGTTAGAGAATCGAGGTGATCCTGAGGGATTGAACGATCAGACTGAGGCTTTGCCTAAAAAGCAGCCTGTGGATCGTGCGACCCGAGAGCGCTTCGAGGTTGAAGCTCTTAAGCATCTCGATACCGTTTATCGTGTGGCTGTGATGCTCTGCCGCTCCAGCGATGAAGCGGAGGATCTTGTGCAGGAGACGTTTATACGGGCGTTCCAGGCATTTAAGGGGTTTGAACTTCGATCTTATGGTGCCAAACCGTGGCTGTTGCGGATTTTGCACAACACGTTTTACTCGTACAAAAATAAGCAACGGCGAAGTCCTGCGACCATCGACGATTTGGATTTTGATCAATTCTCAGGCAAATCCGATGACGGCGCATTGCCTCTCACGACGGAATCATTTGACTGGGACACCGTCGAAGATGAAATCAAAACCGCCATGTTCGATTTACAGCCCGAGTATCGCATGGTGTTGATGCTGTGGGCGGTAGAGGGGCTGAGTTACAAGGAAATAGCCGAAGTATGTAACTGTGCTTTGGGTACGGTGATGAGCCGCTTGTATCGTGCGAGAAAACAATTAAGCCAGCAGTTACACCACTTCGCCAATGACAGAAAGTGGTCCAACGAGAGAAAAGAATAATGGATTGCCATCGATATAAAGAAGATCTGGAAACGTATGCGGACGGCGAACTGGATGTGCGCGCACATGAAGAAACGGTCAACCATTTCCAATCTTGTCAGCCCTGCCAGGATCGCATTGTGCAAATTCAACAGATGAAAACATCGCTGGAACGGTTGTGGTCTGCCACCAACGCCCCGGTCGATTTGCGCGAAAAAATCACGACGGCACTGGACCAGGAACGATTGCCCGTATTACTGACAGAGGATGAAACTGCAAATCGCTCGTTGAAATCCATTGAATCAAAAACCACCATGCCCGTTCGTGGCGGTTTTCGTAGATGGATGATGCCCACCACGATCGCAGCGGCCATTGTGATTGCACTAACGATTTTACCCGGTAGAAACAGCCAATCCCCAACTTCGTTTACGCTAGTCTCTGTACCCGCAAATTCGGTAGAGGCTGTGATCGATCAACACCGAATTTGCAGCACGAGCGGTGGATTGCTTCATCATGATGAAACCTTATCACTCGATCTGAACACCATTGCCCAACGACTGGGTGAAAAAGTAGGCATGCCGATTTTCGTCCCTGATTTTTCGGCTCAAGGCTATGTTATGGTGGGTGCGAATCGCTGCGGTATCGGCAAACGCCCCGGCTCACACATTCTCTATCGAACCGAAACAGGCACGTTGCTGTCTGTTTTCACGGTGCATCGACTTGAGGGGCTGACCGCTGACCCTTCTGATGTCAATCAGGATCAGCACTATTATGTGTCTGAGGTACAGGATACCTGTGTGGTCGCCTGGCATCAGGAGAGCGAAAGTCATGTATTGTGCGGAAAAATTGCCCGTCCGGAGCTGATCGATCTTATCGAAGGGGTTCGTACTGCCTCCGCCCGTTTGAAGAGTACATCCTCCGTTTTGCTGGCGGAAATCCGTTACTAATCACATTTTTTGAACGACCATTCACGCAACAATTACTTTATTTCGGCGTGCAAACTTGTGTTTTTTGTGTATTCGCCTAAAATAGATAGGGTCGAGAGTGGTCTGGGCCGATTTACGGGGTATGATTAATATCGGAACTATGATCCTGCGAATGTTTCAAGGGAACAGGTTGCTCAGCTGGAATACAATCCGCCGGAATTGAAATCGGCAATCGTCCCACCCCTTTTTTGGAGGTTACACAAAAATGAGCAGATTTTTGAAAACAATCGTTGTCTGTACGGTGATGTTATTTACCATAACCGCACAAGCACAAACCCCCAATCAAGATGGACGTAACGCCAAAGGCAACGCAAGGAAGTCTTTTAAAATTCCAAAAGATACCGCCATTGCTCTACTGCAAAAGCCGGTGGAATCCGTGGACTGGATCGAGAAAACGCTGGAAGAAATCGTGGAGTGGCTTGAGGACGAGAGCGAAGGCGGAGTGAATGTGATTCCTCGTTGGATTGCTCTTGGTGCCGAAGGCGTGAATAACGAGTCGGTCGTATCCTTGAAACTGTCTCATACTACGATGGCTGAGGTGTTGAATGAAATTCTCGATCAGCTTTCTGAGGACGGTCAACTTGCCTATCACGCGGTGGATAACAATTTGAGAATTTCCACCAAGGGTGACTTCGACCGTAAACTATACCTGCGGGTGTACGATGTGACCGATATCCTTTTCCGAATTAAAAACTTCGGTGAAGAATCTCCCAAGATTGACTTACAAGCGACCACTCGTGGTGGCGGTGGC
>CBDTZI010000379.1:0-3828 GCA_965364865.1 uncultured bacterium
GGGCAGGACAAAAACCAGAATGACCATCATCCAAAAATCAAACAACATTCGCAGGGAGGCTTCCCCGCCGCTGTAAAACGTACCCAGCGCAAACGCAAGGCCCGACGAGAACAGAAAGATAGCCATCACGATGTACGCGATGGGCGAGAGAAAATATGCTCCCAGTTCCCGAAGCATTAAAGTTGAAACATTACGCATCTCAAACTCCAAATCACAATGACTTAAACAACATGATCACACCGCCAACTACACATGTGTGATGATTATTCGTTTCCTGATATTCCTTGTTGCTGTGCGGTGACCTGAATGAAGAAATCTTCCAGGGTCGCACCTTCGCGTCGCAACTCACGCAACGACCAGCCGTGCGTGTTGGTTAATTTATAAATATCTTCGCGTAAGTCTTTTCCGTCGTCCGGCTCGATCGACAAACGAACCCAACCATCATTCGTCGAAACGGATAACGCTTTGACACCATTCAAAGATCGAACTTCCTTTTCCATCTGATCCTGTGAACCACGAATCTCAGCGACGAGTCGACCCTGCGAGCTGAACTTGTCTCGCAATTCCGCGGGAGATCCGCTGGCTACGATCTTGCCGCGTGCAATAATGATGGTGCGCGAACAGGTCTGTTCGACTTCGTGCAATATGTGTGAGCTTAACAAAATCGTGTGTCGCTCACCGAGGTCTTTAATCAGGTTGCGCGTTTCGCGAATCTGCGTGGGGTCGAGGCCAATCGTGGGTTCGTCCAGAATCAACACTTCCGGGTCGTGTAACATCGCATCCGCTAAGCCGACTCGCTGTTTCATCCCCTTGGACAAATTGCCGATGGGCCGATCGATAAATTCACCCAACCAGCATCGATCGATGACTCGCTTAATCGCCTGTTGTCGCTGATCGAAAATCATTCCGCGAAGTTTACCGCGAAAATTCAGGTATTCGCGTACGCGCATTTCCGGATAGAGCGGGGTCGATTCAGGAAGATAGCCAACCCGTCGCCGGACCTCAATCGAATCGCTGAACACGTCGTATCCGGCGATGCTGGCCGAGCCTTTCGTAGCGGGATGGAAACAGGACAAAATTCGCATCGTGGTGGTTTTTCCAGCTCCGTTAGGGCCGAGGAAACCAACCACGCCGCCGCGATCCACGTCAAAGGAAATACCATCCACCGCGACGAATGAGCCGTAATGTTTGGATAGATGATTTACGCTGATCATGCCAACAACCCTTCCTGCCCGGTAACACGAAACTCTTGATCCATCACCATAGTAATAACATTAGAATTCATTGGGGCTTCCGTGGTTGAATGCCCACCGTATGAACGTGTGAAATTACGCGCAGACCCCGCCCCTGTCAAGCATTGAAGCGGGTCCGCCTGCACAAGATAAACCAACGATATGACATTGATCCGCCGAAACGAGTCAGTAGTCAAAGCGTTAAGCTGAGAGAGACGTGCCCCGATGATGCGCCCTGTCAACAATGACAAATTATTTCAAGAGGATTACGGGCTGCACGAATCGATCGGGTAGGGATAGGGACTGCCCAGCCAGGCGTCGACGCCTTTGAGCACATCCGCGATGCCAACATTTGAACCCGGCTTGATGTTTTGCGGTTGAAGTTGTGCGCGAGCCTTTCGCGGCTCCAGATTGCCCAGCCACTTATCAACCAGTGCCAACACATCAGAAATGCTAGGTTGCGATGAAGATGTAAATCGATCAAACGGCGAAATCACATCGCCCCACTTACCGGTCTCGACATGAAGCGCCGGAGTCGAAAAGTATATTTCGTTGTTCTCGATGATAGCCACATCAGTAATCGCCTGCAGTGCATAGCGAGACTGCGGAACAATCTCTTCGCCAACAACCTGCACGATTCCCTGCAATGTCCAGTCCGTAAAATACGGTGTATCTTGAAGTGATGATGCCAGGAAAGTTTCTACACAAACACCGTTTTCGCAGTATTCCGTTGGTGGGCCTACCCAACGAACCTGATCATTGCATTCGGGGTGATCTTTCACATCGATCAGCTTTACCCGAACCGCGACTTGCTCACCCGACCACGAACCGTCCGATGCCGCCTGGAAGCCTATGAATCTGGACTTAGGATACGGGAAGATCATTGTACCACCCGCACCCCCGCAGGATGATCCCGGACAAAGCGCATCATTGGGTAAGCAAATACCGCCCGAACAGTCACCTGAATCCAGGCACAATTGCCCGGCTCGTGATCCCCCGTCACAGGTTTCGCAAGCCAAACCATAGTTGTTACCGCCACCACAGGCGAACGCACCCGGACCGATCGGATCAGGAAACGGTGACGTCGGAGCAATGGGCGGAGAAGTACAGGAAACATCCAGCATACTGATGCCATTATGATTATTCTGCGAAAGGAAACCACCTGTACGAATCAGGTAACAACTGCCCGCCGTTGCCTCTGTCGTAATAGAACCAGGGCCACTGATCAATTCACCCGTACAACCTTCGTCCGACGCTTCCACCAATGTGGCGATGCTGATAACCGATCCATTGGGATCAGAATCTACGGGACATTGACAGAATCCATCGTCGCTCTTGTAAAGTGCTATAATCGAGTCATACGCGGTACCGGTTGCACACATAGAGGCGGTCAACAAACAATCCTCTTGAGGAATGTATTCAAACCAGACATCGTCGCCGATTGATCCTGGTCCTAACTCAGTCCCAATGGGGTTGATTCCATCCGTGGTTGCACAGTTGTTGTTTGAAAAAGTTCTGTAGGGCACAGAGGGAATGATTTCTCTGTCGGCGCACTCATCGTTCGCAGGTGGTCCCTGTTCAAGAAGGCAATCGACATCGTCACATGTGTTCGCATCAATATGCCAATGGCCATGTGCTTCCTTGCATTCGTAAAGTGTCAATTCCTGACACAAACCGTCAGCACAGGTACAACAAGGACGAACGGGCGTAACGGGTTGACGAAAATCATCTTCCAGACAAAACGTCATATCACCGGTCATTCCAGAACCCGGCTGATAATCACTTCCTAAGGCACTCGCACCGTAGCGATTACCCTCCATGGAACCATCAGCCAACATCCACCACCAGAAATTACAGTCTGCAAAATCAGATAAATCGTTGGATACTTCGATCCAGTATGTACGCTGTGGATTCAGACCGGTAATTTCATTATCCAGCGTCATTTGAATCGCATAGGTATCCAACGGTATATCAAAATCAGTAAGTGTCGTGTCAAACTGCAATACCGTTTTGAAATAACTGGTAACCGTAGAAGTCGCAAACAATACACCAGGCAGATCGTTCGGTGTATTTTCGTAAATCCGAACCAGGAAATCGTTCTGATCCCCCACGTCCTCATCACAATCATCGTCAACAATTGGTACGCCTGGTTCCGCAACTCTAAGATAGAAACCCCAGATGCAAACCCGACTGATCGTAGAAGTAGATGGGATAAAATCATCCGCCAGCGTCATTGCACCCGGCATTCCACGATCGGAAGGGAGGGCAGAAAATTCCAAATTATCAAACATCTGACAATTATTACTGCCCTGAAACTCGCACACCGGACACGGGTTGGGTTGAATCAATTGAGTCTCATCACCCAGGCAGACTCCATTTCCACTGTACTGGTTGCAATCGTCATCATGACTACAGGAAATCGATGGATCAAGGCTGCAGGTGCCTCCGTGACAAGAAATACCACCCACATATTTACCGCCTTCGATTGTGCAGGAATCCAAGGTAAACGGATCGTTTACACCATCACGGTCCAAACAGCTACCCGGTCCCGTACAACAGGAACCTTCCGCGCACGTTCCGGTGTTCGGTGTGTTGT
>CBDTZI010000380.1:0-3815 GCA_965364865.1 uncultured bacterium
CACGAACAGCCCGTCCTTGCGGATCAGCTCCCCGTCGAACCAGATTTCGCCCCCGCCATGATCTTGATCCTGTAGACAGACAATGTCCCAGTGGATAGCGCTGCTGTTACCATTGTTCGCCTCCTCGTAGGCCTGGCCGGGCGTGAAGTGGAACGAACCGGCGATTTTTTCGTCGAACAGAATGTCCAGCATCGGTTCGGTGATGTAGGGATTAAAGCCGATAGCGAACTCGCCGATATAGCGTGCGCCCTCATCGGAATTGAGAACCTCGTTGAGATGATCCGTGTTGGTGCTGGTGGCGTCGACGATTTTACCGTCCTTGAATTCAAATCGTACGTCGTCATGAACGACGCCGTGGTAAATCGTGCGGGCGTTGTACTGCAGTGTACCGTTGATGCTGTCGCGCACGGGTGCGGTGAATACTTCGCCGTCTGGAATGTTTAACTTACCGTCGCAAGGTATGGCGGCGATGCCTTTCACGGAAAACGCCAGCTCGGTACCGGGTCCAACAATTTTCACCTGATCGGCTTGTTCCATTCTTTTGGTTAGCGGCTTCATCGCTTCGGACATCCGCGCGTAATCCATCGTGCACACGTTAAAATAAAATTCTTCGAATCCGTCGGTACTCTGATTCGCCTGCTGCGCCATCGAAGCGTTAGGCCAGCGAAGAACCACCCATCGTGTTTTGGGAACACGAATTTTCTGATGAACGCGGTTCCACACCGTGTCCTGATAGAGTTTATGCCCTTCCTTGGGAACGTCGGATAATTCGGCTATGTTGGGATTGCCGCGAAGCCCCACATACGCGTCAACTTTTTCCATGACGAAAGCTTCGGCATCCGCGATCATGTTCATCTGCGACTCGCTGCTGTGGATCATCATCGCACGGTTGACCTTATTGCTTTTGAGTAAAACATGCGGATCGGCACCGGCCTCTCGGGCGATGCGAATCATCTCGCAGGTCATTTCGTGTGGAATGTCAATCGCTTCGATGAGTATCTTTTCGCCCGGCTTCATCGCGGTGGAATATTCAACGAGTAACTTAGCCAGCTTGGTCATTCTTGGATCTATCATAGGACCTCCTGTTGAAATATCGGGATCAAATCTTCGTGGAATATCGTATCACAGTCGATCAGACGATCAACCGTCCAGTACCCTGCACACTATGGGTTTGTCCGTTTCAAAAAGAAGGAGGCATTGTGAAGGAGGGTTTATTTTGTACAATGAAATCCTCAGGGGATTTTCTATCACGCAATTTTTGGGGATGATTTTACAGAATGAACTATCGAATGGATACCTCATACCGTTGGACGCTCACGCTCCTTTTTTTAGTCGTGACAGCCGCGAATTCTGTCGCAGACGATTGGCCTCAATGGCGCGGGCCTCACCGTGACGGCGTATGGCGAGAAACCGATATTGTTAAAAAGTTTGACAAGCCCAAATTGGATATTGCCTGGCGTGTCGAGATTGGCAGCGGGTACAGTGGCCCCACTGTCGCCGACGGACGCGTCTTTATCACTGACCGACTGACCCAACCCAAACAGATCGAACGTATCCACTGCTTCGATGAGAAAACCGGAAAAAATTTGTGGACACACACTTATGACTGCATCTATCGCAACGTCGGTTACGAAGCTGGGCCTCGCGCGTCGGTGACGATCGATGGCACGCGGGCTTATGCGGTGGGCACCATGGGACACCTGTTCGTGCTCGATGTCGAAAATGGTTCGGTGATCTGGCAGAAGGATTTGAACAAGGTATATAACATTCGCATGCCAATCTGGGGAATCTCAGCCGCTCCGTTGATCGAAGATGATTTGGTGATACTGCAAATCGGCGGCAGTCGTGGCGCCTGCATCATTGCGCTGGATAAAATGACCGGTAAGGAAAAATGGCGATCCTTAAAGGACGAAGCCTCTTATTCTGCGCCGATGATGATCGAGCAGGCCGGCCAGCGCGTGATCGTCTGTTATACCGGTGCTCATGTGGTCGGATTAAATCCGAAAAACGGAAAAGCATACTGGAAAGTGCCCTTCCCGCCGACGCAAATGGTCATCGGAATCGCCTCCCCCGTGCTCTATCAAGACATGATCTTTGTGACCAGTTTTTTTGATGGGTCACTGTTGATCAAACTCGGACAGGATAAGTTGACCGCGAAGAAGGTTTGGCTACGCAACGGTGAAAGCGAAAAAAATACAGACGCGATTCAATCCATTATTTCAACACCTTACATCAATGATGACTACATTTACGGCGTGGACAGTTACGGTGAGTTGCGGTGTTTGGAGTTGATGACGGGTGACCGGGTCTGGGAAAACCTCAAGGCGGTGCCTAAAGCACGCTGGGCCACCATTCACTTGATCGATCATGGCGATGATGTCTGGATGTTTAACGAGGTAGGTGAATTGATCATTGCGGATTTGACACCGAAAGGATTTAAGGAAATATCGCGTGCGAAACTCATCGACCCGACGCGCGAACAGTTACCGTCAAGACGGGGTGGGGTATGCTGGTCTCACCCGGCCTTTGCCAATAAGCATGTGTTTGCCCGAAACGATAAAGAACTGGTTTGCGCATTCGTTGGAAAAAAATAATTCCAAAGACGATTACTTCCAGAAGTTGCGAATAGTACCGGATTGAACGTGCGGCGGAGCGGACCACACAAGGAAAAACATCGCCTCTCTACAAAGTCGTTGTGTTGAATTGGACGAAAGATATCCGCTGCCCTTGGCCGTCGTCATCAACGTAACAGAAAGTCGCTGCACCAGATCATTCACCGCCACGCGAATTTCCATGGCGGGAATTTCCGCATCGGGATCGGATAATTTGTCGGCGGCATTGAACAACCGGTTGCGAACTTCTTGAAACCGATTCGGAATATCCTCATCGAATAACGAATTCACGCTGGCCAGGCTGGATGATTTCTCTTGAATATCTTTCCACATCGTCTTGGCTACCCCCATCCCCACCGCGGAAACCGAAAGTGGTTTGACCGGTGCGCGTAATCGAAGGACTTTGTCCACTGGTCCGCGCATCAGAAATTCGTTAAGCAATTCCACGTCCTTACAATGCACGGCTGTGGTATAACTGCTACGCAACGCCATCAATTTCATGGGTTCATCGATTTCGAGACCCTTAGCTTCGGTAGACAGACAGCCTAAAATCTGTTGGCCGTTTTCAAGTACGGCCCCGGTCACGATGTAATCCGCTTTCGGAGCCGACGTGACCCAGGGCATGAAACCATGTAATCGATATCCGTTCGCAGTTTTGACCGCCTGCATCGGCGGACCGCCGTGACGTCTTGATGTCGTCAGTTGAGAAATGCCCACGGTGGTTAATAATTCGCCTGATGCAAATTGTGGCAACAATCGATTCGCCAGTTTTTCATTATCGCAGTCGCCGAGCAGTTCGCACGCGGCGTCGTGTTGCGTAAGAATCAGTGCCGTACTTAGACTGCCCGCAGCGACCGCTTCGTAGGTTTCGAGTTGTCGTTGCGGCTCGGCCTGCAGACCCTTATATTTTTTAGCAACGACGTTTTTGAAGCATTCTGCCTCGGTCAGCCATCGAACTGAATCGACGGGCCAACTTTCTTCGTCTCCGGTATCTTCCAAAGTACGAAGATTGGTTTCTAGCGTTTCGAGATCGATCATAAGATCAAAATATATGCCACTGACAGATATACTGCCAGTGGCATCTAGCTTTTCGACATTGCAGGCCGCTTCCTTACGGGCGCGGTTCGGAAAAAAACTCCCTTCCTCACTGCGTAGCTCGGAAAAACGCCCGCATTACTTACAAACGTGTTTTTTTAGCAGGTG
>CBDTZI010000381.1:0-3802 GCA_965364865.1 uncultured bacterium
CCGACCCACCACGCGTTCATTCCCACCACTGCGGCACCGATCGATACGGTGGCCAGGTCCGACATGTACAGCTCGGGTCTGTTTTCGCAGAGTGTGGCGATTCGGTCGCCGGGCATGATCTTTTGATCAAGCAGGTTGCTTGCGAGGAGAAAAACGTTTTGCGAAAATTCGTTCCAGGAGTAATTATTTTCCTGATCGTTGAATCGTGTTCGCAGGTAAATTTTGTCGCCGTATTTTTTGGCGCGTTCCTGCAATAAAACACCCAGCGTGGATTCGTAGTCACCGAGTGAAATTTTGTTTTTGTGCACCTCGCCGACCCGTCGGATGCCGATCTCTTCATCCAACCCTTGCGCAGTGGTCTGGCAGTAGGCTAAGCAGGAATCGCGCAGCAGATCTTTCGTTAACAGGAATCGCTCCTCTGCGGGTTTTTGCGTAAACTCCGTGCTCATCGGCTCCACGCCAACACGCCGCTGCACCAGATACGAAGCGATAAAGTAGATCATGTTGGTGGCGATCTCTTTGATGTGTGAACAGCCCACGCGCCCGCCGATTCGACGAATGATTTCGTTCATCACGCCGCGTTCGATGCGCAGACCGATCAATGTCTCAGCGACCAGTTCCACTTCACGGCAGACGGGAAAGGGGACGCGGATCATACTGAGCCGACTCTGGGTGATCTGTTCGTCGGGCAGATAGATGTTCATTTCGAGTTTGATCAGATGATCGCTGTCGAGCATGGTCCCCACTGCGAGCAGTTGATCGTCTTCTCCTTCATACAATTCCACGCCGATATTTCTTTGTGCCGCAAGATTCATTTTTGTGGCTCCTGATGATTTTCCGTTCCCTTTTATGTCGCGATACCGAATGGCTCGAGCCATTGCAGATTGAACGTCGTGCTTGAGCGATTTGAATAACGCTTCTTCTTCTTTTAATCCCGCGTTGGCTGCGTATCGTGCCAGCGGGGCTAATATCCATTCCTCGTTGGAAAACAATTTGATCCGATTGTGCCCGGAGGATAGCGCGTCACGAAATGTTTTTAAGGAACTTGTGACGTGGCCGGCGAAGGATAAAATCGTCGCCCGATGCTTCCCCCATATTTGGTCATAGGCTGCGCCGGGTGGGTAGGCTCCGACTTTCACGCCCACATCGAAAACCGCACGGGTTACGCGATGAATAAATTCCGATTGGGAAGGATCCTTGCATAAATCTCCCATGCGCAGATCGATCAATTCGCCGGTGGGTTTCACCGTGTGAATCAACCCCCCCACGTTGAGGATGGCGGAGATCATGGCTTTATCAAATTCGATTCGCGTGCCGGGTACGCCTTGTGGGTGCGTAAACGGGTAATGATGGGTGGAAATAATTTCCTCGACGCGCTGTTGTTCGAATTCGCCGCCACCCGCAAACACCAGCGAGCCTTTGCGTTCGATGACATAAACCGTGTCTTTTCCGCTGCCTTTTCGGCCGCCCGCCTGTAATGAAATGCCGCGTACCACGCGATTCAACAGCGCCGCTGTCATTTCCTCGGTTACGCCCGGTAACCGTTGCATCAACATCGATTCGGTTAACTGCTCTTCGTAGGCTTGCAGGGTTTGTTCGGATAAAATGCCGTTGGGCAGGATCAGCAGAATGGGAACGTGGTTGCGAATGTCATCGATGGATCGAATGCGGTTGCGATCGCATAGATTTTCCAGATACCGCGTGAGTTCGCCGGTCAACGAGCTGAGTTGATTGGGGTTGCAACAGACAAACAGCAGTTCGGGAAGATGGTTGAGCGCATCCGCTTCCAGAAAATTGGAAAAGATACGATCCTGAATGGATACCGATCGCATGCGACCGCCTTCTTGAATCGTGAGTGTGCCCGATTCTTTCAGAATATGCGTAATTCCATCGCCGCCGATGCCGATGAAGCACTCCGCGTTTGTATGTATGAAGAATCCCACGCCCAACGCTCCGGGCGGATGGATTCCCAGCTCACCCTTTCGTAACATGGTTTGATTGACTCCTAATTGCTTTGGCTTCTTCCATGGCGATCAATGCGGCTCCGTACGCCCCGGCGTGTTGCGGCATCGGTGGCAACAACACTTCCGTTTCCAACACTTCTTCCAACGCCCGAACCAACGCCCGACAATGGGCTGCGACTCCGCCGGTGGCTCCCACCGCACCGTCGCGAGCGGGCATCATCTCCATCACGCGTGTGGCGATGGATCGAAACAGCCCCATGCAAATATCTTCGCGGGCCTGACCCTCTTTGATTCGTTCGATCACTTCTGTACCGGTAAACACAGTGCAATAACTGTTCATCGTAATATGCTGGGTCGATCGCATCGCCAGTTCATCCAGATCGTTCAACGTAAGGCCGAGTTTGAGTGCGATCGATTCTAAAAAGGTACCCGTACCCGCTGCACACTTGGCGTTCATGCGATAGTCCGCCATCATGCCGCGATCGTTAAGATGAATGATTTTGGTGTCCTGACCGCCCACATCAATGATGTTTCGTACCAGTGGATACCACTCACGTGCGCCGCGTGCGTGGCAGGTGATTTCCGTAACTTGTTTATCGGCGACCTCTACACTTTTGCGACCATAGCCGGTGGAGACGCAGTATTTTATGTTTTCGCGCGTGCCGCCCGTTTCCAGTAGCGCGCGAGACAGTGCGGACTGAGTCGCCTCTTCATAATCAAAACCGGACGATAACACATGGTGACCGACGAGTGTGCCGTCAACATCCAGAATGACGCACTTCACCGCCGACGATCCGACATCCAGTCCTGCATACAAGAGTCCGTTCATTTTTTGCAGGCCTCCAGTTGTTCGATAAACGCTTCGATGTTGGTCATTGATTGCGCGGTGGAGAAAAACCGGACGTCGCTTAAATCGCCGTCGATCGACAACACCGGTATGTTGCACTGCTCACGAAGCCGTTGCGTCATGCCGAAGCGTGAGTTGGTGTTGTTGGGGCAGGTGCGGGCGTTGTGGAAAATCGCCCCATCGATATCAAACCGTTTGAACATGTCCACTAAAAAAGCCTGCTTGGTGTCTTCGTCGCGGTTGATGAAAATTTCGATGCTGGACTTTGCCATCCACTCCAGCGGATCGCCGCCGTCGTAAGAATCAAACGCCCAGGAATTGCAATAGGTGCTAGCTGCTACGTTGGTAGAGAGTTCCACGAATTTTTCGGATAACTCGCGAAGCTTGGGCCAGATCGGCATCCCCTCCCAGTACACGCGAAAACACTCGTCCTGAATCGCGCCGACATTGTTTTCTACGCGAGTCTGAAGTTCTTCCAGCAGGGATTCGTAATAGTCGATCGCTTTTTGTGACCCGCGAAGCAGAATCACCGGAGCCATGTGGATCACGCCGTCGAAAAAAGTAAGCGGAGCTGGCCGTGCTTGGGCGGTATCTAAAACGTCCCGCCACAACGAACTCGCCTTGCTGGAAAGTTCTACGTTTTCTTCCAGTCGATCGTAACTGAGTCGCATATTAAACTGTGCTTCGATCTGCTCGATCATGCGGGCAAGCAATCCACGCACAAACGTAATATGTTCTTGCGTGACCTCGCCCAGATGGGTCGGCGGACAAATTCCCATGACGGGTGAATCGTTTCGTCGCCCGAAAAAGCTTAACCAGTCCTGAACCTCGCGGCATTGGTTTGTGCTGTAGACCAACAAGTCCGGCTTGGGCGGTCCGTCAATGCCGTACGCTTCTTTTAACGGGCTGACTCCAACAAGCGCCGAGCCGATGTCACTGTTCATGTAGGAACACGATTCCGCACAGTAACCAATACTGACCGCACGCGGGA
>CBDTZI010000382.1:0-3790 GCA_965364865.1 uncultured bacterium
AAACATCTACTTCGTTTTGAAGGGTTCCATTTCATCTACCCTCTGATATCGGAGTTTGAGGCTCTGGAAGTTGAGCCTGAAGCCTGATGCATATTCATTCCGCACGATCATCACCGCCAGTGATGTTCTGATCGAGTATCGCAACGGCGATTTGATTGGGGACAGCGGATTGAATCGATCGCCAGGTTAATCGAACTGCGACGACCGCGAGCAGAATGAAAAACGCTGTTTTAACGATTTTCAGAGGTAAAACATGTGTAAGTCGGCTGCCCAGCAGGCTGCCAATGATGGCGGTGGGGATCAGGCACGACGCCAGGATGAACGCTTTGAGTGATTGGTCGTTGTCCACATAATAAGCGTAGTTTTTCATGCAGGCTCCGATCGTGCTGGTGGCGATGATCAACGTGGCGGAGTTGGCGATGGCGTTGCGGATGGGAATGTGCAGCAATCTGCATTGCAGGGGCACAGCCATCACACCGCCCCCGACCCCCAGTAAACCCGCAACCAGGCCGGTCGGAATGGCGATCATGGCTGCCTGCAACCAGCGAATTTTTTTGGGGAGAGTTTTTGTATCAGAAATTACGACAGGCTCCGAATGGGTTGATCTTTTCCTGATTAAAATTTTGTAAAGGTCAAACAAACATACAATGAAAAGAAACAATCCAAACAACCCGCGAAGATACACTTCGCCCTCGCCGGAGAAAAAACGAAACTCGCTGACGGTTACCCCCACGATAATGGCCACGATCGCCAGGGGAATGAGTTTAATGACGGTACCGGGTTCGATGGCCTTGACGCGACGATGATGAAAGACCGCGGGAACCACCACGAAAAAATTTACGATCATCGCGGTGGCCTGGTAAAGATGCTGGTCGGGGCCGATTAATTCGGTCAGCACGGGGATCATCACCAGACTGCCCCCCACGCCCAGCATACCGCCCATCGTACCTGCAGACAGGCCGGTGAGGATTAACATGGTAAAGAGAGTTATATCCAAAATTAAATCTTTCCTGTCACATTAAGAATGTATAAACATCGCATCACCGTAGCTGAAAAATCGATACTGTCGATCCACCGCATGTTTATAGACGCTGCGAATCGCGTCGATTCCCCCTAAAGCCATCACCATAGCCAGCAGCGTGCTTTTGGGTAAGTGAAAATTCGTCAACAGGGCATCCACTACGCGAAAACGATAAGGTGGATAGATGAACAGATTCGTCAGGCCGCGGTCAGGACGAATTTCGCCGTGCGTTTGAACAACCGATTCCAGCACGCGGACGGATGTCGTACCGATCGCCACGATTCGTCTGCCTCTATTTTTACAGTCTCGAATCGCCGCCGCGGTTTCTTCTGAGATGTCATATCGCTCGGCGTGCATCTCGTGTTGTTCAAGCGAGTCAACGCTGATCGGCTTAAAGGTTCCTTCCCCCACGTGCAGAGTAACGAAAGCGGTTCCAACCCCTTTGTCGCGAATTTGTGTTAGAATTTCATCCGTAAAATGCAGGCCGGCGGTCGGCGCTGCAATAGCGCCGGGTACTTCGGCGTAAACGGTTTGATATCGAGCACGATCGTTTCGTTCTATATCCGTGGGTGTATCTTTTCTTCGGATGTAGGGAGGCAGGGGAGTTTGGCCCATGCGATTGAGAATGTTTTCAGCGGATTCTTTTTCGGAAAGTGTCGCTCGCCAGTGACCTCGTCCACACGATTCCGTCAATGTCAATGATACGTCAGATTCGCCTTCCGTCTGGAACCGCAAACATTCGCCTTCGTTTAATCTGCGTGATCCTTCCAACATCACCAGCCAGGTACCCGGAGGCTGCTCCTTAAGAAATAGTCCGCGTACCTTCCCTCCGCTTTTTCGCAGGACGATAAATTTCGCGGGCACCACGCGCGTATTGTTTAACACCAATAAATCACCCGGTTGAAGCAACTCAGCGAAGTTTGTAATCGAAGAATCTGTAAGATCACCATTGGATCGATTCACCACCAATAAACGAGCGTCGTCTCTGTGTGTGGGTGGCTGTTGAGCGATCAACTCTTCGGGCAGATCGTACTCCAGCTCTGCGATGGCGAATGGTGTGTTGGGTTGGTCCCGATCGTTCATGACGAGAGGATATGACAGGGTATTGTAAGGACCGTCAATAGCGGGCCAAAACCTGTTGATCGACCGACGGAGACCAGCGCTGGCTGGGCTGTTCCGATAGCACATTGCATCATGTCGTGATAGAATGCGATGATGAAGTCGAAATCGGGCCCCAAAGCCTGGACAATCTATATCGCCGTACGCAGTTTGCTCGCGTTGATGCAGGTTTTTCCGATCGAATGGAATCTCCTCTCCGCGCGCTCTTTCGTTTGGGTCTGGCGTGTGATCATGCCTCGACATTTCAGGCGGGCGGTGGATCACATTACGATGGCCTACGGCGATTCTCTTTCGTCAAAGCAGATCAAACAGATGGCTCATCGCTCCTTAGAAAGTACGACCATGTTTGCGGTCGAGACGATTTGTATGCCTCGATTGCTTACCCCGTTTTCGTGGAGTCGATATATCCAAACGGAAAACGTCGACGAAGGGATGGAGGCCATGATTTCGGGCAAGGGCGCGATCATGGTGACGGGGCATTACGGTTCGTTTGAGCTGAGTGGCCACATCGCCGGATGTCTGGGTCTGGACATTGTGGCTATCATGCGCCCACTGGACAATGTTTATCTCAATCGCATGTTGGTACAAAGCCGGCGACATCGTGGCATGGAAGTGGTGGATAAAAAAGGGGCCGCGCTTGTCGCGGAGGATATGTTGCGTGAAGGAAAATTGCTCGCGTTTATCGGGGATCAGGACGCGGGGAAAAAAGGAGTTTTTGTCGATTTTTTTGGCACGCCCGCTTCGACATACAAATCCATCGGATTGTTAGCCATGACAACCGATTCACCGATCATCGTTTCCTATGCAAGGCGCTGTGGCAATAACGCTCGATATGTCGTGGGTATGAATCGAGTGATTCACCCGCATGAATGGAAGGCTCAGGACGATCCGCTTCGTTGGATTACGCAGACCTATACCCGTGCGATTGAGGATTTCGTGCGGGTAGAGCCTAGCCAGTATTTGTGGATCCATCGTCGTTGGAAACACAAGCCGCGAAAAAGGCGGGTGAAACCCGATCCAACACCGACGGTTAAATCCGTACAACAAATCACATCATAATCATAGGCAACTGAGATCGTAACTGGCTTATAGAGCGGTCATGTAGTACCATCATTTCACCATGTTCAAAAAAATGTCATCAAAAAATATCAGGCCGTTCAATGTAGTTCTTATGGGCGTTGTGTTGGCCTTTGTTTGTCAACTTTCCCCAGTGCAGACGATTGCACAAGAGCAGGAACAATCGCCGGACCCGGTGAAAGAAGTTGTTCAAAAACCATCGGTAAAGCGAAACAGTCCGCGTGCGACCATGATGTCTTTTCTCGCTGCGATGGACGAAAAATCTTTGGTGCTTAAAGACGCGATGTTGTGTCTCGACCCAGCCGGTCAGGACGAAGCCACATGGGAAGTTCGCGCGAAGGATCTGGTTTACAAACTCAAAAGTATTTTTGATAAAACCGGTCTGGTGCATGAATGGCAGCTAGAGATCGAAGACGACGCTAAAGAACTTGTATGGGATACGTTCAAAGAGGGTGACGTCGAAATCGGTCGTATTGTGATTGGTTTGATTAATGAAGCCGCAGGGTATACACCGGATTGGCCTTATGCACCGGTGGTGGGGGAGTGGCGGTTTACACAAAAAACCGTAAACAC
>CBDTZI010000383.1:0-3788 GCA_965364865.1 uncultured bacterium
CTCTTCATTGCTTCCTGGCGAATCAAGCCGGTCGAAGCGCGGTTCATAATCAGTTCCCGCAGCGCTTCCGTTGCGATCATAATTTCGTAAATACCCAGTCGACCCCGGTATCCGGTGTTGTTGCAGTAATCGCAACCCTGACCGTAATAGAACACGCGATCGCCGATATCTTCCGGTCGAAGTGCCACTTCCATCAGTTGCTCTTCGGTTGGATGGTATTCTGTTTTACAGTTGGTACAAATCCGCCGTACCAGGCGCTGGGCGACCACAGCTTCCATGGTGGCTGACACCAGGAACGGGTCAAGCCCAAGGTCCAACAGACGAGCAATCGAAGAAGGGGCGTCGTTCGTGTGAAGGGTCGTGAAAACCAGGTGTCCCGTCAACGAGGCTTGGACTGAAATTTGGGCGGTTTCAAGGTCACGAATCTCACCCACCAGAATAATATCGGGGTCTTGTCGAAGGAAACTACGCAGTGCACGGGCAAAGGTCAGCCCCACATCCGGGCGGATCTGAACCTGAACCAATCCGTCAATATCGTATTCGACAGGATCTTCCGAAGTCAGGATTTTGGTTTCGGTAGAGTTCAACTCCTGCAACGCGGCGTACAAGGTTGTGGTTTTTCCAGAGCCGGTAGGCCCGGTGTTGATGATAATGCCGTTGGGTTTACGGATGATCTGGCGGAAAACATCCAGTTCCTCGTCGAGCATACCGATTTTATCGAGGCTAAGTTGGACATTGGATCGATCCAAAATACGAAGTACGACGCTCTCACCGAACATGGTGGGTAGGATGGAAACACGCAGATCGATCGGCGCGCCTTTGAGCTGCAATTCGATACGACCATCCTGTGGCAATCGTCGTTCGGCGATATCGAGATTAGCCATAACCTTCACACGCGAAGCGAGGGCCATCGCCACATATTTTGGCGGCGGAACCATCTCATACAACACGCCGTCAATACGATAGCGCATTTTGTATTCATCTTCGAACGGCTCAAAGTGAACGTCAGAAGCCTTTTCCTTGATCGCCTGGAGCAGCACCAGGTTTAACAATTTCTTCACGGGGTTGAGGTCGGCGATTTCTTTGAGTTCGGCGAGATCAATGCTGTCGCCGCGACCGTCAAACTTGGAAAGTTCCTCGTCATCGGTCAGGTCGTCGATCAGGCCCGTGATCGATTCCTGTTCACCCTCGGGGTAATATCGATCGATGGCGTTTTGCAGATCTTCTGCCTTGCAGATTGACGCTTTAATTCGATAACCCAGCAGTGTTTGTAAATCGTCGGTGGCTAAAAAGTTGTCTGGGTTATCCATCGCGATGGATAACAGGTTACGATCCACGTCAATGTCGTAAGGAACAACGCGATAGGTACTGGCCATCTGCGAGGTCATGGTATCGATGACTTCGGCGGGGATGTCCATCTTGCCCAGCGCGACGGTGGCCATGCCGCTTTGGGCGGCCAATGCGAGGTTGAGATCTTCGTCTGAAACATAACCCAGTTCGACAAGAATAGCCCCAATCGGTCCGCGACGTTCTTTTTGGATTTCCAGCGCTTCTTCGACTTGAGTTCGACGAAGTTTTCCCATCTTAATCAGGACACGGCCAAGCTGTCGGCCACGAAGTTGTTCAATGGACGGCATTTTGCGCGGACGCGACGCGGATGACGAAGCGCTGGACGAGCTGTTTTGGGTGGTGGGTGTATCGCTCATGTTGTCCTCATAATGACTCGGTCTTCGTCCTCGCCTTCGGTGTCAATTTTACCTGATCCGATATTACGGCGATGAGCATCGATTTTGTCCTGCAAGTCGCCCGGGTTCCGGGATCGATCCACGCAGTCCTCTTCAGTGATCGTACCCGCTTCAAAAAGGTCCCACAGGTGTTCGTCCAGCAGTTGCATACCGAATTTTTTACCCGTCTGAATTGCGGAGTCGATACGGTAGGTTTTGTTCTCACGGATCAGGTTGGCAATCGCCGGTGTGGTCACCATAAACTCATACGCCGCGACCATGCCTTTGGGCGATCGCGGTAATAGCGCTTGTGAGAGTGTTGCCATCAGGTTGGTGGACAATTGCACACGAATTTGTTCCTGCGAGTTGGTGGGAAACGCGTCCACGATACGGTTAATGGTTCCCGAACAGCCGGTGGTGTGTAGTGTGGCGAACACCAGGTGACCGGTTTCCGCGGCGGCGATGCCTGCGGCAATGGTTTCAAGGTCTCGAAACTCGCCCACCAGAATCACGTCAGGGTCTTGTCGCAAAACACGGCGCAACGCTTCGCCAAAGCTGGGTACGTCGTTGCCCACTTCACGTTGGTTCACCACACTTTTTTTGTGGTTGTGATAGTATTCAATCGGGTCTTCAATGGTGACAATATGGCGGTCAAGATTGGCATTGGTGTAATCGAGCATGGTAGCCAGCGTGGTGGTTTTTCCTGAGCCGGTCGGGCCGGTCACCAGGAACAGGCCTCGGGGGCGACGGCACAGGGCGCGACAGATGTTGGGTAGGCCGATTTGATCGAACGTCAGCAGCCGGTTCGGAATCAATCGTAAAACCAACGCCACGTTGCCCTTTTGCTTGAACACGGACACGCGGAATCGTCCCCCATCGCCGAAGGCAAAACCAAAGTCCGTTCCACCCTCTTCCTGCAACTCCTGCTGATTACGATCGGGAGTGATTGACTTCATTAGAGCAATGGTGTCATCGGACGTGAGGATTTTGGTTTCCAATGAACGCATGTGACCATGCAGTCGAATCACGGGTGGACGACCAACGGTCAAATGCAGGTCGGACGCATCTTGTTTGATGACGGTTTCTAATAACCGATCAATATGAATGGTTGCCATAATACGAAATTTCCATTGCAGTTTTCATTGCGTTTGGTTGTAGCCCGTACGAATTAGTCTTCGACAACACCCTCGGCCTGGGTAATACGCAGCAGGTCTTCCGGGGTGGTCGTTCCGTTTAAGATTTTTAGTTTTCCGTCATCCAGTAGTGTTTTCATGCCCCCTGCGATCGCAGCGGTTCTGATTTTTCCGATCGGAGCACAGTTGAACGCCAGTTCTCTCAATTCGGCATTCATCTCGATCATTTCAAAAATGCCGAGTCGTCCACGAAAACCACTACCGCCACATCGTTGGCAGCCAGCCCCGCGATAGGTTGATTGGCCGGCAAGTTCTTCTTCTGTGAAACCAAGCAGTTTGAGCGATTTTAGATCCGGGTTGGGATCCACCTCTTTGCATTCCGGGCAAATAACCCGAACCAGACGTTGGGCCATAATGGCCTGAATCGAACTGGCGACCAGGAACGGTTTAATGCCCATGTCGATGAGTCGCGTGATCGCCGAACATGCGTCGTTGGTGTGCAGTGTGGAAAACACAAGGTGTCCGGTCAGGGCGGCCTGGATGGCGACGTCGCCCACCTCGCGGTCACGAATTTCACCCACGAGGATGATGTTGGGTGCCTGGCGAAGCATGGATCGAAGGATGATCGGGAACGTCAAGCCAATGTCATCGCGAACCTGGCATTGGTTCATGCCTGAGAAGTTATATTCCACCGGGTCTTCGGCGGTGATGATTTTTTTGTCGGGGCGGTTGAGTTCCTGCAGGGCGGCATAAAGTGTGGTGGTTTTTCCCGAACCGGTCGGGCCGGTCACCAGGAAAATGCCGTTGGGCCGCTTGATGATACGCATGAATTTTTCGTAATCGTCTTCGGCGAATCCCAACGCGGGAACACCGACTCGGACAGACTCCGGACGCAAAATACGCAGTACGATGCTTTCGCCGTGATAGGCGG
>CBDTZI010000384.1:0-3785 GCA_965364865.1 uncultured bacterium
CCAGGTGATAAAAGTGTTCCTTAGCGTATATGAATAATGGATTTTGCCTGATTCGCCAAACGGTTGGGGGGGTAAAACAGCAAGCAACGGTTCAGCTCCCTGACGGTCGCTGCTCGGATTAACTATTCAAATTTGTAAAACCAAACCGAGCCGCGACCATGAGGAGGCTGATTTTTTCCGAACCGCGCCCGTGAGGAAGCGGCCAAATCGTTGAAGAAAACAGAGCCGCGACTGTAAGGGAGGAACCAATATGGATAACAAGCCCGCTCCCTGACGGGCGCGTCTCTGATCAAGTACCCGGCTTCGTAAAACCAATCCGAGCCGCGAGCGCAAGCGACCGGTGTATTACGAAAACTGTAAAACACTGGCGGGCAAGCCGCCAGTGGCACCCGACTTTCGTATAACTAAACCAGGCCGCCGTGGCGCCCGGGTAACGTTTTATATTTTGTCCGTATTCGTAGTGGTTGATGGTTGGTTGGAGGTGAACAACCAGCGAATCATTTCTCGTATCTTCGCACCGCGACCCTGCATAAGAATTCCGACTCTAAAAATTCGACCGGCTGCGATCACCATGAGTAGGGAGGTCGTGGCGACCAACACCGCACCGAGTGCGGATTGCCAGGTGGGTACGCCGGGGGGGACGATCTGGCGAATGGTCATGAGCATCGGTGTGGCGGGCGGAAAAAGTGAAAGAGCGATGGACAGTGTGGATGAAGGCTCTTTGATCACCTGCATCCAGATGAAGAACGGGAACATCACCAACAACATGCCGGGCATCATCAAACTTTGTGCTTCTTTCAAGTCTGTCACCGCAGCTCCGACGGCGATGAAAAACGATCCGTACATAAACACGGCTAAGACCTGGTATAAAACAAACCACCAGATGATATGTGTTGGAAATAATGCCCCGTAACCCGATTGCTGTAGTGAAACGTAGGCGCCAACCAGGTACACGGTTGCGATGGTCAGGGAAATTCCGACCGTTCCGATCAATTTTCCCAACATAAACTGAAAGGGAGGTATGGACCCGAGCAGGACTTCGGCGATGCGATTCATTTTTTCTTCGAGTACCCCTTGCATCAATGGCGATGCCCCCAACATGATCACCATGTACATGAGCATCATCATGCCAAAAGGCAGCAGGAAGTTGGCGGCTTTGTTGGTTCTTTTGGCTTTGGTGATTTTCCCCGTTTCATCCATAGAAACCAAACTCAGATTGGCAAGTGGTACCGTCTTGGTGGCTCGCTGCACGATAGCGGGGTCCAGGTTTTCTGCCTGAAATCGCATGGACAGTATTTTGGCGTTGAGCGGGCCTTTAATCCATCTGGGTAAATCGTCATTGGTTGGTGTGTTGGAATGATATTTTACCGTTACGTTTTGTGGGTTGGGGTTTTCGGATTGATGGGCGTCCGGGTGGATCACATCCTGGCCGATGATGACAAACGCGAACAATTCTTTATTTCTAACGCGATCGGAAAGTTCCAACGAGATTTTTTCCGGATCGTCATCGTCCATGTGGGCGTCTTGCAGTAAGTATCGCGGCTTGATTTGTTTTTTGGTATCGTCGTCATCGCTAAAAATGTCATGATCATTGCGTTGATTGGCTGCAGTGATCAGTGAAGGCAGCAGTTGGTCGGTGTGATCGACGATAGCCACAATCTTGTCACTAATATCGACCTTGCCCTGCATAAATTTCTGCATGCCGATGGCGATACCCATCATGATCGGCGCGGCGACCAACGAGATAATAAAAGCTTTGGTTTTCACCGCCGCTTGATATTCTCGCATGGCTACAACTAGCATTTTACGCATAGGAAGGCTCCTGCGGGTGGGTGGTGGATAACTCTGTGGCGGCGGGGCCGGCGATGCGTACGAAAATATCGTGCAAGGAGGGCTTGGCGAGTTCAAAGTGGGTGACGCGACCATGATTCATCAAGCTTTGCAGTACCGATTGGGTATCGGTTTGTTGATTGATTTTTAGTTCCAGAAATTGACCGAAATGCGTAATTTTTTCAACGCCGTCAATCGATTGTGAAGGGTCAAACGAACCGTTGCCTTCAATTTTTACCCTCAACGTGTCCTTGCCGTATGTGTTTTGGATTTCGCTGAGTGTTCCGTCGAGCACTTTTTTCCCTTGAAAAATCATAAAGATGAAGTCGCACATCTGTTCCGCGACGTGCATGTCGTGGGTTGAAAAAATCACGGTGGTGCCGCCACGCTGCAGTTCGAGAACGGTGTCTCGTAGCGCTTCGAGGTTAACCGGGTCCAGTCCGCTGAAGGGTTCGTCTAAAATCAACAGATCGGGTTTATGAATAACGGCGGAGATAAACTGGATTTTTTGGGACATGCCCTTGGAAAGCGCTTCCACTTTTTTATCCGCCCAATCGGCTATTTGTAATCGCTCAAGCCAATGGTCGACGGCGCCTTTGAAATCACGACAGCCTTTCAACTCCGCGAAAAATCGAAGCGTTTCACGCACTTTCATTTTTTTATAGAGGCCGCGTTCTTCGGGGAGATACCCGATGCGGTTGTTGGCCGCCTCGAACGATTCCTTCCCCAACACCACGATCGACCCGCTGCCCGGGTTGGCGTGATAGATACGCATGATCATGCGCAGGGTTGTGGTTTTGCCCGATCCGTTGGGGCCGATGAACCCGTAAATACATCCGGCGGGTACAGACAGGGAAAGATCATCCACGGCTGTATGGTCACCGAAAGTTTTTGTTACGTTGGTAATTTCTACGACGTTTTTTTCGTTATTCATGACGTAAGTGTGAGACGCTGGACTTTCGACGCGGTACCCGAATCCGCCGACCCTATCAAAACCATTTTCGGGCCCAATTCGTATACGAACAGATTACGGGCATTACGATCGTTGACAAGTAATAGGGTTGCCTGTTCACGCGGATTCATCAATTTCCTACATAATCTGAGGGGTTTATACAAAGGGCGTACACCACTGGACGTCGGCGTTGATTGTGGTACAATGCTTCGCTTGAATTTTCGTGGCTGGACATTGGCGTTTTCATGGATGGATATGTCTTTTTTATAGAATAGTTTCGTATGATCTTACATACAATATGGACGGGTAGTCAGCTTCATCTATGGGGTGAATCTCACAAGACCGAGTCTTCAACGGATCGTCAGGGATCGTCTTTTTCGACTTCCTCAAACGGATATAGCGTCACGCGTGATGACCTCAGGCTACATGTGGGCGATACGTGGGACAGTTTGTTGGTTTCGGGCGCGCAAGATTCTTCGCTTTCGTTGCTGCTGCCCCATGATCAGGACAAGGTGGTTCCATCCTGGTCTCTCCCATCAGCCCCTGATGGTGATATTTCTCGAGCGGAGATAAAATTTCTGCCGGTGGCGATTGAATCGATCACCTTCAGTCCAGCCGACGCTGTGGATCTGCTGGGTACCTTGCCATCGTTTATTCGTGTGGATGTGAAACTGGGAACGTCGCTGCATTACTGGTCCAAGGTTTCGTTGTTGGTCTTGAATTTGTTGGCAGGGCAGCGGTTTGTTCCTGCGGTTCATGCGATGCAGCTCAATGGCGATTCCTCTAAATTTCGCGGATTTTGGCGTGTGGTGGTGGATGATGAAGAAACATCAGGTCGACTGAAAAATCTGATCGCATCCATGCCAGCCGTCTGTCGATCGATGGAAGATCAGGATCAGCCGATTCAGGCGTCATCGCTGGTGGAAAGTTTCTTGTGGCAGGCGGTGGACTCGTTGGTGAGGCGATGTCTGGATGGAGATGAGTTAGCCCATGCGATTCAGGA
>CBDTZI010000385.1:0-3780 GCA_965364865.1 uncultured bacterium
GGCAGGTAAACTGCCAGTGGCACCCACAAACGTATGTCTTAACTGGAGTTTGAAGCGATGGCTGTAACCTATTGGAATTATCTCAAGCTGGATCAACTGCTCAACATTCAAAAGATCGAGTCAGACCCGCCCGAACACGATGAAACACTTTTTATCATAATCCATCAGGTGTACGAACTCTGGTTCAAACTCATCCAACACGAAATGGATAAGGTGAAACTAAACCTCACCGAAAACGATCTGTTCGGTGCGATCCACACCTTCAAACGTATCCGCACGATTCTCAAAACGCTGGTCGGGCAACTCGACATTCTCGAGACCATGACACCGATGTCGTTTACTTCGTTTCGTGATCGACTGGACACCGCTTCGGGTTTTCAGTCTGCACAGTTTCGCGCTCTGGAATTTTTTCTGGGTCTCAAACGGCCTGAGTTGTTGAAACATTATCCCAAGGATAGCCCGCTTTACGCTGGCCTGAAAAAACGCTTGCGGGAAAAGAGCCTGGTTGATCATTTTTATGACTTTTTAACGCATCACGAGGTGACGATCCCGGAAGAGTTGAAAAATAAAGACGTAGCTGCCTCCACGCAAGCGAATGAGAAAATTCAGGACGCGGTGATCATGCTCTACAAATCGCAGCCCAACCTGGCGATTTTGTTTGAACTGATGACCGATCTGGACGAGGGTCTGCAGGAGTGGCGTTATCGTCATGTGAAAATGGTCGAGCGCACCATCGGCAAAAAAATTGGCACGGGCGGCTCACCCGGCGTGGAATTCCTCAAACAATCGCTCTTTCAACCCATCTTCCCCGACCTCTGGGCGATCCGACATCGATTGTAAGGCAGGTTTTTTCTTGGTGTCTTTGTGCCTTGGTGGTGAATATTTTTGACGTTTTGATTTTTCGACGTTTTGACTTTTCCGTTACCCATTCACCTTAGCTATAACTTTTAACTCCACCGCGATGGGCGTGGGCAGGCAGTTGACCTCGACGGTGGTGCGTGTGGGATTGGGTTTGTCTTGGCCGGCGAAGTGTTCGGCGTATAGTTTGTTAAAGGTTGGGAAATCATCTTTCATGTTGGTTAGAAATACCGTCACATCGACAATGTCGTTCCACTTTGCACCGGCGTCTTCAAGCACGGTACGAACATTATTGAACACAGCCTCACATTGAATAGCGATATCATACGAAACGATGTTACGATTGTCGTCGAGCGTGACGCCGGGAATGTCTTTACTGTTGCGCACTCGTGGCCCCATTCCGGATAGAAAAAGCAGATCCCCTACCCGCTTGGCGTGTGGGAAAGCGCCCACCGGCTCGGGTGCTCGACTCGATATAATGTTTTCGCTCATCGAATATTCCTAATTAGATCACTGAAAAGCATCCTAACGGCGTTATTTAACGTAATTCACCGATTTCGACTCTGATACGCCATCAATATATCCCCAACCATCGAATATCGCCACGATTATCGCGAATACTCACAGAGTAAGGATTAGTTTATACGAAATCCCCCCGAAACGGATACAGGAGAATATCATGAAAACCGGACTACTCATTGGATTATTAACAATCGCGCTACCGCTCGCATTGCAGGCGGAAATCGTCAAAGTAAACACACAAGCAGAGGTTGTTCAAGAAATTGAAGTCTTTGACAAGATTGAGCTGAAAATTCCGATCACGGTAGATGTGCATGTTGGCGGCGATCAGTCCGTTTCGATCGACGGATCCGATCGCGACGTGGAACAAATTCAATTGGAAGTCGTTAAGAACAAGTTGATCATCAAAGCACAAAAAAAATCAAAGTTTTCTAATAAAGCCGTTGTGACCATTATTGTCGAATCGCTTGAGGCTGTGTCCGTCAAAGGTTCCGGCGATATGAATGTGAAAAATTTAGATAATAAGAGTTTTGCAGTCGCGATTAGCGGGTCCGGCGATGTGCGGGCGAAGGGTAGCAGCGATATCCTTACATTATCGCTAAACGGTTCCGCCGACTTTTTTGGCAACGATCTTTCCACCAGCAGCGCACAGGTCACGATCAACGGATCAGCCGATGCGAGAATCAACGTATCGGATGCGATTATTGCAACGATTGTCGGCTCGGGCGATGTTCATTACAAGGGTAGTCCAACAGTTACAAAAATCGTAACCGGAAGCGGCTCGGTACAACGATCGAATTGAACTGAGTTGTTTCAACAGTAGAAATATGATTTGTTTAACTGGTGTGGGAAAGGATTCTCGCACCAGTTTTTTTATGAGGGTGTCATAAACACATGGGTCCATCTTCGGCGGACCCATGCCACCCATTTTTTTGTTTTTTATTTATTTTCTTAGTGCCTTGGTGTCTTGGTGGTAAAATTCTTTTTTCGTTGTTGTTTCGTAATTCGGAATTTTTTCCCGCTTCCTTACGGGCGCGTCTCGGATTACAATTTGATGCAAATATTTTTCGGTTCAGTGTAAAAGCGCAACACTTCCAATCCGCCCTCTCGGCCTATACCGCTTTGTTTCATCCCGCCAAACGGAGCGCGAAGATCACGCACCATCCAGCAGTTCACCCACACCGTGCCCGACTCAATGCGATCCGCGACCCGGTGAGCACGTTTGACGTCGGAAGTCCAGAGCGAACTCGACAACCCGTAATCCGTGGCGTTGGCGTACTCAACCACCTCGTCCTCGTTTTCAAACGGCGTGATGGTCACCACGGGGCCGAAAATCTCATCGCGGTTCACTTTGCAATCCACCGGCAAACCCGTAATCACCGTGGGTTGAATGAAATAACCATTTTTGCATCGCTCGTTCAAATCCTTCGCTGGCCCGCCGCCACAAAGAATGTTCCCACCCTCCTGCTTCGCAAGCTCGATATACGATAAGACTTTTTCGTACTGCGCTTTGGATACCACCGCACCCTGATCACTATTTTTTTCCAGCGGATCACCCACGTTTAATTTTTTCGTAGCCAACACAAACTCTTCGACAAACGTTTCGTAAAACGGTTTCTCAACGAACACGCGCGAGCCGCACAGACAGACCTGCCCCTGATTGGCGAAGGAAGATCGCAGCGTACCGACGATGGTTTCATCTTTTTCCGCATCGGCGAAGATGATGTTGGGGTTTTTTCCGCCCATCTCCAGCCCGACTTTTTTGAACATGCCCGCAGCTGTTTTGGCGATTTCCTTACCCGTTACGGTTCCGCCGGTAAACGAAATGGTTGGAATTTTTGGATGTTTGACGATCGCAGCTCCGGCTTTAGCGCCCAAGCCATGCACGATGTTCAACACGCCCGGTGGCAGGCCCGCTTCGATGCAAAGCTCGCTAAACAGATACGCGGTCATCGGCGTCACTTCGGATGGCTTGGCGATAACCGTGTTACCCACCGCCAGCGCGGGGGCGACCTTCCAGGTGATCAGATACAAGGGTAGATTCCACGGCGAAATGATACCCACCACACCGCGTGGCTTGCGCAAAATATAATTGATCGCGAAGTCGTCCATCGGATAGGCTTCGCTATGAAAATTTAGAATGGCTCCGGCGAAGAATCGAAAATTTGTTGCGGCTCGAGGAATGTCGACTGATCGAGCGACCGAAAGCGGTTTACCGTTATCGATGCACTCAGCCTCGGCGAGTCGATCCACGTTGGCCTCGATCAAATCCGCGATCTTCATCATGACGCGCGATCGCTTTTCGGTCGGCGTGTGTGACCAGCCTTCAAACGCAGCGCTCGCAGCTTCATACGCTCTGGCTACATCGTTTTCATCGCTGTCTGGAACATAGGAATAAGCTTG
>CBDTZI010000386.1:0-3767 GCA_965364865.1 uncultured bacterium
GGATTCAAGACAAAAGAAGCACTGACACGTCTAGCTGAGGAAACGATTGCAAATATAGGACGATTCTGTCGAGGCGATAAAAAGAATCGATTGGAGCCACCTAGTCTTGTGTGACATAAATTACAGACTCAAATGGCCCAACGCCAACAACGCATAATAAGTATACTCACTGTCCTGCGCATCATCCGCCCAGTGCCCACAAAACGCCTGGCCCGTCCACAACGAATCAACGAAGTCCAAACAGCGTTCTTTTACGCTCTCAAACGAAACTTGCATCCCAGCAAGTGCGTGTAGTGCGGTCGCGGTGGATAACAGGTCCGGCATGGGTGCCTGGGGCATCGCCAGAAAACCGCCTTCACCATGACACTGTGCGAGCAACCAATCTCCCACGGACGAATCAACCTCAACGTCCAATTGTCGCAGAAGCGTAACCGCCGCAGCGGTCGTCGTGGTCGTACCAAGATTCACTCGCCTATCGTTGGCAAACGCCCCGTCGCTGGTGTTCAAGGTCATAATCGAATCAATCAGCTGATCCGTATTTTGTAACGCTTCGCCCATGTCCTGATACGCACCGCAGGCTAAAAAACTATGATAGATGGTACCCGACTCAGCTGATAACGTTGCGTTGTAACCGCCGTCCGCACTGCGAAAGGATTCGATATGTTGTTGAATGGTTTTTGTGATCGATGGATCAAGCCTGCCATCAGGTATCGCAGCCCAACATCTCGCAAGACAACATAGATGCACAAAATCCAGGTCGTCTCCACCCCCAAAACTCAATAGATGTACCCGTATAAGATCATAAGGGGGGTCTACCTGTAGAGCGATCAACCCTTCCAGCGCAAAAACGGTGTAATATAGATCGCTGTCGCCGCTGCGATCCTTACCACCGCCGTCTTCGTTGATTTGATCACGAAAGAATTGTTCGACTCGATCACCGGCCTCATGCAGCAGGTTCGGCGCGAGCCTGGCTACCTGAAGCATTTCGAGCCTCAAACTCACTGCAATACCCCTCAATCAAGTTGTCACCGAACATTTTACCCACGACCCTGCGAAGCAAACCCTTCAACGTCGCATTGGTAATGGTGCGCAGACTGCGGATCGCCTGTTCGGTATAGGCTTCTTTTAATTCTACCGCTTTTTCGATCACGCCGCGTTCCTGTAAAATGCGGCTGAGTTCGTCTGCGATATCGTCGTAACTGCAAGCTCGATTCCATAATGAATCCAGCAATTTCTTTTCGTCACCGTCCTTGGATCGTTTGTGCGCAATCGAAAGAATCACGGAAGGTCGCAAATCTCGCAGGTCATTGGAATCACTGTCGCCCGTATAATCTTCCAGATCATCGCGAACCTGATAAGCAATCCCGACCGATTCACTGTATTCGTGCAACACCTCATGCGTATCCGTATCCGCTCCGCCATAAAACGCGCCCAGCCGTAGCGCCACTTCAAAAGCCGGAGCTGTTTTTTTCCTGAAAATATCCAACACCTGCAAGGAGGACAACGGCTTGGGATTACGCGTCCAGCACAATTCCGCGCCCTGACCACGACATAACGTCAGGTGACCGTCCGCCGCAAGACGAAGCATTTTTACTTTAATCTCAGGGTCCACATCCAGTTCACCGATCAGACGATACCCTTCACCCAGCAGAAAATCTCCCACGTTCAGTGCCACTGGCATGCCATATTGAACATGCAATGCCTCTTCGCCATATCGCTGATCGTCGTTGTCCTCGATATCATCATGAACCAGCGAAGCCTTATGAAAACACTCCACAGCCGCCGCCAGTTTTTTCAAATCTTCCGGAATCACCGGCGATTCAAGAAAGGTATCATCGCAAAGCGCAAGATAAACACAGGTGGTCAAATAGGGACGCCACCGTTTACCCGCACGGGCCAACCAGTCGTACGCGATGCTCGCGGTTTCACCATCGGGCACACCCATAATGATTTCAAGCGAGTCCCGCTCAAACCACTGCTGCACACGGTTCTTAAGATCATTCAGATCAAGACGATAGGTTCGATCCTCAGATGTCAGATGAATCACATCCCACACCCAGTCCAGATCAACGGAAGTGTTCACGCAATCATCCTGCAACAGCGGAATCGCAACACCCGCGATAGCGGTCGCTTCCAGATGGGGAAAACATTTTTCCAATACATTCAAACAACTCACGCCCACGATGGCTTCGATGCGACCCGTCTCAATCATTTTGGTCACGATCGCAGACCCCTCAGCCACCAACACCGCATAACCCAGCCGTTCTGCTTCCACCGTAAGTTCATGCAGAGAACAGAGATTGCACTCCTTACACAACAATCCGAACTCGTCAAAGGGGGCTGGACAGTGTTCCTCGTCACGTAAACACTTGGGAACAAGCAACAAACGGCGATCAAACGGAATTTTTGCAAGCGTATCATGCCAGGCTGCGTTGTTGACAAGAATCGCGATGAAATCATCGTAAATCGTATCGACCCCGGCTAATTCCTGCACTTTTCTGGTCAACGCGTTCAGCTCATCAAAGACGAGGGGCGGAATAATTTTTTCCTTCTCGACATAGTCATAGGCTATTTTTTTAATTCGATCACGGACCGCTCGATCATTGGGGATGTTGGATTGCGTCGGACGCTCCACCTGCTTGTGAACTCTGGGAGGCAGCGACAGCAAGGGTAAACGCAATGATCCATTCCCACCACGTTTCTCCGCAGATTGGTTTGTATCGACATCGGATGAAACTTTCAGTCGATTTGTATCATTGGGTATAACCATGTTCGTTTATCCTTGTTATTTATATAACCGTGATTCAGGCATTGCGCAAAATCGAAGCATCCAACTCCGTTATCGCAGAGACCATTAGGTGTAGGCCCCGAATCCAAAAAACCAGTGTTTTTTTGCAAACCGATACAACCAATGGTCTTCCGGGATTTCGTTCCCCGGATTGTGCTGACTGTTTAACCGTCCCATCGCGTCCAGCTCGGGAATTATTTTTTTTCTGTCCGTGGTATCGCGGGCGCCGTGCCGCTCACCCAATTCCTTCAGCAAATCAGGCCGCTCCAACACGATACAACCACGTGTCGCCTTCGCCGCGGTTTCACGAAAATCCTTCAAATAGGTCGATTCCGTCAGCGTTTTATATAAATCACCATCGTTATCATCAATGTGTTCCGTCGCCAGTTGAATGATCGGGCAGGGTTCCACATCACCCCACGGCCCCACATGATGACTGATTCCGGTCGCGGCAGGGCACAATGCCTGACCCCGATCATCCCAATACGCATCGATAAATCCGATGGCTTTTTGACTTCGCATGTTCACTACAAACCGGCGAACGTCCAACACCTGATTCGGCGTGAGTGCCAACTCCGGCGCCGCATCGGGACCGACCGGTCGATAGGTGTGATACCACATGTAATGCACGCCGCGCTTGATCAAAGCGTCGACCCATTCCTCGTTGACCAGATCGTCGATGTTCGTCTGACATACACTTGTCGCTACTCCGGTAATCAATCGATTCCGTATACATGCATCAATGCCCATCAGGGTTTTATTGAGTACGCCGAGGCGTCCGCGACGCTGATCGCTGACCAGTTCGGTGCCTTCGACGCTGATCAACGGGGTGATGTTGCCGATTTGACGCATTTTCGCAGCGATTTCATCCGTAATAAAGTGGCCATTGGTGAAGATTTGGAAATAACAGTCGGGGTGATCGGCTAAAATCTCCATCAACTCCGGGCTAACGCCGCTAATATCCGCATGGCCACCGGTA
>CBDTZI010000387.1:0-3764 GCA_965364865.1 uncultured bacterium
CGTATCCCGATTTACAGCGAAACGATCGATACCATTGTCGGTGTGTTATACGCCAAAGATTTGTTGCATCACAAAAACGATCCGCCTTTCGTTATGGAATCGATGATGCGTAAAGCCCTGTTCATCCCCGAAACCAAGCTCGTGCGCGATCTGTTACGGGAATTTCAGGAGCAGAAAGTTCACATCGCGATTGTACTTGATGAATACGGCGGGACCGCGGGTCTGGTGACCATCGAAGATATTCTTGAGGAACTGGTCGGCGAAATCGCGGACGAATATGAACAGGATGAAGCCGTCGAGTTGAAAAGAATCGACGAACATACGGTAGAGGTGGATGCGCGGATGCGCATCGACGAACTCAACGATGAGCTGGATATTCATCTTCCCGAAGACGAAGACTATGAAACGATTGGAGGGTTTGTGTTCAGCACGCTGGGCAAGATTCCCCAGGCCGGTGAAAAATGTGAATATCAACACATCTCCATTCAGGTGATCGCTTCGGAACCGAGACGAATTACGCAATTGCGTCTGAACATCCAACCGATCGCAGAGCGAGAAAAAAACGGCGGGTAAGTTTTCATCTGATCCAAACTCAAACCTCAAAGTAACGCAATTTTCACGTGCTATGATCCTTTATTCCATCACCTTGAAGCACGGATAACAGTGATTTTGAAAATCCCGAAAAATCCTGCTTGCAAATCTCGACCACAACGCTTCCAATGACCCGATATTCGGAGGCTGTAAGACACAAGCCTTGCGTGAATGATTACCGTTTTTATTGTGAAGGTGATTGTGTTGGAATCCACCGCTCCAGAGATCTTACATACGATGTCCGCGATCCCCGGGCCGGGTTTCCTGCTCGGGCTATTGTTGCTGGCTGCGATCGTGGGTGGATTTCTCGCCCATTGGTTTTATCTGCCACGGGTCATCGGATTTCTGGTCGGCGGGGTAGCTTTGCGAACGGCCATGCTTTACTTCTGGGATTCTGCGCACTATCCCGATCTGGAATCCACCCTCAACCATTCCTTCGCCACGCTCAAGCCAATCAAGGATTTAGCGCTGGGCATTTTACTGTTTACGATTGGCAGTGTGTTCGAGCGGACGGCTTTACGTGCGACCGCGTCGCGGGTGTTCAAAATTTCCGTCATGGAAATTTCCGCAACGTTGCTTTTTGTGTTCGTCGGGTGTTTTCTCGCTGGTTGGCTCAGCCATTCTCAACATGCCGCCAGGGAATATCTGGTGTTGGCTTGGCTGTTGGCGGTGGGGGCTGTGGCCACCGCGCCGGCGGCTACGCTGTTTGTGTTGCAGGAATACGAAGCGAAGGGTCCGATTACCGATACGATTCTGGGTTTAACCGGTGTGAACAATGTGATCTGCATTGTGTTGTTTTACACCTCGTTTCTCATTCTTTCCTCGTGGGGCGTGATCCAGACCACGACGGCCGAAGCGCATCCCTTTCTGGGCCTGACCGCGACCCTGGGAGGTAGCGTGCTCGTGGGTGTTGTCGGTGGCTCGTTACTCAGCATGGTTCACTCCAAGCTGCCATCACGCGAAACGTTGCTGGTTTTTTTCGCCATGTTTGTATTGCTGGATGCGGGTGAAGGTATCGTTCGAGATTATTACGGCGTGACCTATAACGTGTTGCTGGCTTCGTTGGTGACGGGCGGGATTTTTGCCAACGTCGCTGTCGATTCAAAGAAACTGTCTGACACCCTGCATACCGTCGGCGCACCGATCTTCATTTTGTTTTTTGTGATGGCCGGTTTCAGTTTACACCTTGAAGAAATGACCCATCTGGGTTGGATTGGGGGCGCCTACATTCTCTGTCGATTTGCTGCCAAGACCATCGGATGTCACTACGGAGTCAAACGGGCGGGGGCGCCGGAACGGGCTGACGGTCGATTGGGTACGGCCATGCTCTGTCAGGCCGCAGTGGTCATCGGGATCGCTTCGTTCGTGGAAGAACATTGGCAAAGCGAGCTGGCTACCCTTTTTGTAACCGTTATTTTTGGTAGCGTGGTGGTGTTTGAACTGACCGGGCCAATTCTTCTCAAACGTTGCGTGGTGCAGGGCGGAGAGGTTAAAGCCATTACACTTTTACATCGATCCGGCTCAAACGGGGGCAGCGCTTCTGTCGTACGCTTGACACTTATGTCGTTGTTGCGACTGCTCGGAAAGAGTCGTAAGGCCGTTGATGGCGGCTCCTCCGAAATGACGGTCGATCATGTGATGCGCAGCAACGTGCAGATCATTCCATCCGCAGCCAATCTGGATGAAGTGCTGCGGTTCATCGAACATTCGACGTACAGTCATTTCCCGGTCGCACACGAAAACGGTGAGTTCGTGGGGATGATCCACTTTTCCGACGTTCGCGATGTGATTTATGATCCGATGTTACGTGATCTAGTCACCGCGGAGGATCTGACCGATCCCGACTCGATCATGGTCCCGATGGACCTGTCGCTGGATAAGCTACTCAAGGTGTTCACCAAGCACAACGTCGCGGTGCTGCCGGTTTCGGAAACCTCCGATTCCCGCCATATGGTGGGGATGGTGGAGCAGCGAGACCTGCTTCGCGTGCTACATCTATCCAGCCTGCCTACATAATTGGGGCGGTCTTTTCGACGCTTCGCAACAGGTCATTGCTCAGGTCACTCATGCAATCCCAGCTGCCAGATTGGCAGAAGCGGCCCCTGGCTTGTACGGAATTGACAGCATATTTTTTCGATTCCTCAGCTGGCCAGATCATCTTTTCAACATCCAAATCGTCGTAAGTCCCTATTACACAACGAGTTACGCGAGGCCGGGCGAGTCTGGCCATTGCTGGATTTTTCTGGCACCGAGCGTGTAATAATGGGTGAATAGTCTATGGAGGATGTACGTTTTGATGCAATCGTCGCAATACGCTTTACGAGGTCGAAAGGGCAGACAGGTGCTGTTCGCCCACGGCGAATCGGGCGACCACTCCCCCTGGATGATCGAGCTGCACGAGATGCTCGAACCTCGCGGGCTGGAGCTGTTCCGCACCTCCAGCGGATCTGAAACGATCAGTCGGGTCGAGCGTGGCGGGCTGGCGGCGGCGGTGTTGATCGCGGATGAGCGTCAAATCCATGGCCTCTCATTACTGTCGATTATCAGATCGATTGACGACGATCTGCCTTGCTGTCTGGTGACCACGGACATCGGTCGATCGTCGCTGCAAACCGCGCTATCGTTGCGAGCGACATCGGTCATGACGTGGCCGATCGAAGGCGGCGATCTGTCGTTGGCGTTACAAAAATTATTGGTGATGTAACCGTCAGGATACATCGCTATGAAAAATAAAGTTTAGAAAGAAAATCAGTTACGGTAATGATCAAATGGATAAAAATATCTTTTTGAAAGGAGATACAAAATAATGGCAAAGCTTAACATCAAACCACTGGGTGACAAAGTCATCGTCAAGCGCGTGGAAGCGGAAGAAACAACAGCTGGCGGTATCGTGCTGCCGGATAGCGCTCAGGAAAAACCCAAGCGCGGCATCATTCTGGCGATTGGCAATGGCCGACTGCTCGACGACGGAACGCGGAGTTCCATGCAGGTCAAGAAAAACGACGAAGTGCTGTTCACTTCCTATGCCGGAACAGAAATCAAAATCGACGGCGATGAATACATGATCATGGACGAGAACGATATCCTCGGCGTGATTGAATAAACGTTTTACCCTGAGCCGCGAACGCTTGTTCCGCGACGCAGATTTTTTCCTGAGCCGCATGCTTTAGCTT
>CBDTZI010000388.1:0-3753 GCA_965364865.1 uncultured bacterium
AAGTCGTAGCTAAAGACAAAACCGCCAATGCCCAGGCTCGTCAGGCGGTGGTTGATAATTTCGATCCGGTCTTGGTGTCACTTCGGTCGGTGCTGTGCTTCCGACGCGGCTGGACGTCGCATGACTTATCGAAACACCGGATTGTATATGAGTTGGATGGCGTGGGCGAGGTGGAAAAAGATTTGATCCTGAACAGTTTGATTCTGCCGGAGTTCACTCGTCGCGTCGCATCGGGTGCGTCCAACCAGAAAATGTCGCTGTGGATTGTGTGTGACGAGGCTGCACGACTGGTTGCGTCTTCATCCAACACCGGCGGAATCAATGATTTAATTGGACTTGTAAGAGGCACCGGTATCGGATTGGATTTGTCGATTCAATCCGCTGATATTGCCCCGGCTATTCTTTCTAACACGGCTTCAAAATTCATTGGACGGTGTGGGTCTGGCGCTGACTACGAGACAATGTCTTCTGCTATGGGGCTGACGCTGGATCAACGTCGCAGTTTGAACCATACGCTTACACCGGGGATGTTCGTGGGACAGATCGGTGAGGGTCCGTGGCGTCATCCTTTTATTTTTCGGGTACCCAACATCGATTTTTCTAAGCCACCCGGTCAATCAGGTCAAACAACTCGTACGTTTCAACAGCTGCTGCCATCGCCCAATAACGGATCATCTACATCTAAACAAACGAACCAAGTAGGTAACGCAATGGATACTCTGCTCGCTCTGCCAATTGAAGAGGCGGTCGAATTTAAGGACTGGAAACCTAGAGGATGGTCAAATGATTCATCATTGTACTCCACCAATGCACCCGTGAATCCAACGCTTTCTGAAGCCGAGGTGCGTTATCTGCGTGCGGTCATCGAGAATCCGGCACAACCTTCCAGTGCCTACGCCAAACTGGCCGGGGTGGGTACCCATCAGGCGCGTGCCCTACGGAAACGATTGATTGGGGGTGGGTACTTACGTGAACACCGAGTGAATCGTGGTCATCGCGGTCGCTCAACCATCGTGCTCGAACCCTTACCACTGGCGTTTGAAGCACTGGGTCTAAACGGAGGAAAACCATAATGCGCGGAAAATTCTTGCACAACGAAGTACTGATCCAACCACTGGATCTGGCGTTCTGTTTGATCGGGGCGTTGACCTTTCGGGAGTGGTTCGTCAACGACGGCGACACCAAGGGGTATGTGGATCTCTGGGTGGAAAGCAACGGATTTCGGATTGCGATCGAGGCGGAGCTAACCCCGAAACGTATCGCCCATGATGTACGTAAGGCCATCGCGTTGCGTGCGGATGAGCTGTGGATCGTGGTACCAACCGTTCGGATCGCACGAGCGGTTCATCGGAAACTCAACACGCTTGAAAACACCGGCATGGGACCGGAAGTATTTTTTCTGTCGCAAGGTCAGGCCCTGCAACGGGTTACGAATTGTTTGCCATTGTTTGCTGGGTCGTAAGACACTGGCAAACAAACAAATATAGCAAATAAACAATGAAAGGTGAATTAACCATGTCTATCAAATGGTCCAACGTGGTCGTCTTCGGCCTGCTGATCCTGGCTGTCGTTTTGACCGTCTACCATCACCGGGCCGTGCACGCCGCGATCACCAGCATCGGAAAGTTCGGCCCGGGTTACACCCGGGAGGAAAGTGTATTGGGGCTGTGTGTGCTGGGGATCATTCTTGTGAGTTTGGTCGCCGTCGTGCGACTAGTGGTATCAGATAACCGGAGAGATGAACCATGATCATTAAACAGAGTGACATCACAGAAGAACTACCGATTGATCCGCGATCAACGTGTGATGAAGAAGTCTTGACCGAACCCATTCCCGTGATAGATGAGAGCATGGCAGATGATATTCCTGAACCATCACCACCTCGTAGCGATATCGCGGATAAGTTGGATGAGCTGTTCCAAGGAGTTGAATCACAGCGCCAGAAAATCGATCAACTGCTCGCTCGCGATGAAATGCTTCAACATGTCAGCCGCCGGTTGTCTGCATATGAACAAAACGAATGGCAGCGAACTTTCGTGGAGCCGTTGACTCGCAAGATCGCACTCATCCATCGGCGACTGCTGGAGCACCTGGATCACACGAAGCGGATGCTGAAACAGATGCCACGACCGTTACGTCAACATTCTACCTTCGCTTGGGTGCAGCAAATTCTGGAAGGTGAACGGGTGGACCTGGAATCCGTGTTGAGTGATTTTGGGGTGGAGGTGTTTTCCACAAAGAGCGATCGTTTCGACCGATCGACTCAGGAGGTCATCAAGCGGGTTCAAACAAATGATCCGGAGTTGGTGAACACCGTAGCCCGCCGAATCGCACCGGGTTTTCGCACGAGTGAAAAAGTAATCATCGCCGAACGTGTGGCGGTGTACGTACAAGCAACGAATAAACAATCCTGACATCCTCTATAGTTAAGGAGTGGCAACAATGAGTGTTATCGGAATCGATCTGGGTACATCCCGCTGTAAGGTGGCGTATCTGAATGAAACGGGCAGCCCGCAAATCATCCTCAACCGACGCGGGGAAACATATACACCCTCGGCGATCTATTTCGAGGAGGGAGTCAAGCCCATTGTCGGAGCAGAGGCTTTGGCTGAGGGATTTTTACAGCCGCAGCACGTACACACCGCCTTCAAGCGAGTGATGGGTTCGACGGAGGTGTTATACACCGATGCGGATGGAAGGGATTACACCGCAACGGATTTTATGGCCGTCTTACTCGGTGCGATCAAGGAGGATGTCGAGAACCGCTTCAACACCGAGGTGGATGAAGTGGTGATCACGGTTCCAGCCAACTACCTGGATCATAAGAAACAAGCCACGATCGATGCGGCCGAGGCGGCTGGTTTTACGGTGCTGCGATTAATCCATGAGCCGACCGCGGCGGGGATCGCGTACGCTGTGGACAAGAAGCAGGACATGCGTTTTCTGGTGTATGACCTGGGTGGTGGGACGTTTGATGTGTCGGTGATGGAGTGTAACGGTGACTCGATCACCGTGCTCAACACCGCAGGAATAGAAAAACTCGGCGGTGAGGATTTCAACGCACGGATCGAGTCGTACGTCGTGGATCAATTCAAAAAAGAAAACAAATACGAACCCACGTTGGCAAACGATCCACTCTTTTTTCAGGAGCTGGCCGAAAAGGTTGAGCAGGTCAAAATCTCTCTATCTGAAAAGACCAGTACCCGGATCGTCATTGGATGTCGCGGCAAACAATCGATCGTAGAAATTACGCGTGATCAGTTCGAGTCTCTCACCAATGATCTATTACAAGAAACCCTTACTTGTACGCAGCAGGCGATCGAAGAGATCAATCTTACATGGAACGATCTGGATACCATCCTGTTGGTGGGCGGATCGGTGCGTATGCCCGCCGTTCATAGCAAACTCGCTGATCTTACGGGTATCGTTCCACACTGTGACATCGAACCCGATCTGGCGGTCTGTTACGGAGCCGCCTTGCAGTGCGGGATGGAACTTGCGCAGTCGGGAAAAACATTGTTGATCGGTGGTAGGGCCATACCCACACCCAAGGCGTTTGTGCAAGAAGTGACCGCTCACGGTGTGGGTTGTTGTGTGGCCGCCAAGGATGGAACGCTGAGCAACGCGATCATTCTGCCCAAGGGTACGGCCATACCCACGACCTGCACGGATCGATTCACGTTGCTTCATGATGGCCAGACTGAGGCTCGCATCGAAGTGTTGCAGGGTGAGGAGGGTCAACTTCGTGACGAA
>CBDTZI010000389.1:0-3752 GCA_965364865.1 uncultured bacterium
GAGCGCGCGTTTGATTCAATAACGACTCCAGCGTTGTCGCGCACCCGTCAGGGTCGTTTTTGACGGTCATGATCACCGCTACGGATTGATACGTTGTATTCATCTCGCCTGTCCAATCGATAAGCCTAAGTTCTGACAGGGGAGATATCGGCCTATTGTGGTCGACGATGAACCAGATTATCGGCCCGGCCCGTTTTTTTGAAGCCGAGTTATTCAACCTGATAACAGCGGATTTACAAGGAATTTTTCAGTGTTATGGAGTGATCAAGTCACGGGGGTTGGCCTGGGTAGGCCCGATAATTTTCCGGGCATCACCCGATGAGCAATGGATCGAAATACGCCGCTCAATAATCGACGCGGCATGCGTAAAAATCGTAAAATATGAGCGCAAAGTTTCCACCCAGCGTGGCGATAGGGGTAGATTTCGCCCAGATGGCCCGCGTCGGGAATCAGATGAGCCATCAGGTATCCCAGTCGATGACGAACACCGGGCGTACATAAAAAATTGCACAGCAGATGGGCGACCGGGCCGCTCGAATCACGCGGGGTCTGCCACAACGTCCAGCGATCTTTCCAACTCATTGGATGATTCTCCAATTGCTGAATCATGTTTTGTGGACAAACCCTTCCAAATATTTTTGTACAGGCTTCGATCGCGTGGAGGACGGGCAGTGATAATTTCCACATCCGTGCAGATTCAATGACGACAGACCAATCCATCGTTGAGTGATAATGATCAACGAATCTGTTAATATCATAGAGCCAGATTAACCGCGAGTTTCCGTGGTACGCACAATGCGCAGCCAGATGTATGAACATGGTTTCGGAACTGGGGATCAGGGCTTGTGCGTCTCCGATTTGGACGCTTTGCGCGTTTTCCCACATCGCATCATCGCGGATGATTTGTGAAAGTCTCAGCGGCCTGAAGGGTCGCACATGAAGATCGATACGCGCCGGGATGGGTGCGTTGGTGAGCAACTCTACTTCATAATAGTACTTCGGGAAAAAATCATCACGAATCAGATCGATACCACGCCGGCAACCGTTTTGTGTGAGTATAGCCAGGGTTCGCCGGGCATCCTGGGGTTTGATCAGCAAATCCAAATCACCCATGGGTCTGAGATCGGGTCTGGAATAGATCGTTTTTGTTAGCGCAGCACCTTTCAGCAACATGACCGGAATGTTTTCGCGTTGAAGCACGAGGAGTACACGCTCAAGCTCTCGCATCAGGTTCATCTGATGAGCCGCTAACTGCATCGCGGCACTTTGCAAACGATCAACAATAATAGCAGGAGGCGTTATGTTGTGAAGGTTGATCTGTTCGAGCAGCAGCCCGGACAATCCCGTTCGAGTCGCTTCCGCAGTGAGTTGATCCCACTCGAAATGACGGGGGGGAACGTCACGCTCTGCGGGTCCAGCGGAACGAAGCCATGAAGATAATAACGATTTGGATTCCATCAATTTTTATCGTGTACTTTATCTACGATTCCTATGGACTATGCACTCCGTGCGCATAATTGATCTCGATTTTTCACCAACTGCGTAACCATGTCGCAGGTTTTATTGATCTCGCCGGTCACCATACGATAACAATCTGCGGATCGAATCATCTTGGCGAGTACATCCACACCCAATGCGTTGCATCCAAAGAGGTTGAAACTCACACGATGCAAATCGAGCGCCGCTTCCGCCCGACTGATGGGGATGAGCGCTGGGCTGGCACCGGGAGTATAGCGAGGAAAGATGACATAGCGGATCGGACACGCTCGGCCAATCGTGTTGGGACCGACCTCCAACGGACACACAAAACCCACAAACCCCTTCGACCCCTTCCAGTAGTCAGGCCTGGCATACAAAGACAATCCGAGTGATTCGATCACCGGATACGACGGTCTTTTGAGGCATATCGCTCGAGGATAAGGATGTAACATCAACGAATCGGTGTGAATCAATGCGAATTCGTCGCAAAGATAACGCCAGCCCTTCGTCAGCAACCCAGCCGTCAACGTAGACTTTCCAAATCCGGAATCGCCGGGAAAAATCACACCCATCCCGTCGATCTCCATCGATGACGCGTGCAGCTGAAGATATTGCGGCATGACTTTGGGCACTTCCCAGTTCATCGCCCACTCGATGTGCGGCACGATTTCGTCGTAACGCTGAGGCTGGAATCGCGCGTAATCATTCACCGTAATTTCGTAATATCTTCGGTACCAGGGTTTGGATCGTCTGGGTAGCACCGTGATACGAATAGCCGGGTCGTGGTGTGCGGCCACACGAAAAGCCCTGTAGAGCGAGGCGTATTCGTTGCGCAATTTTTTGATCGGGGTATACAACTGCGATCGCACCACGCCGATCTGAAAATATTGTGTATGTTTTTCTTTTTTTGTAGTCATGGGTTTCACGTTGAATATACGATTCGGTTATCCATCTTTTGTCAGTCGTTTTTTTTGCAGTTCATGTAATACTTTTTCCACATGCTCGCGGGCGGACTCCATTGGCACGTCGTAGGTGTCAGCCAGTCGTTGTGCGATCTGTTGTACACCCTGTTGTCCGTCGCACTGTTGCCAGATAAACAAAGCGGTCGTGTTCAGGCGATGAGTGTCTGCGGTGGTGGCGTCGTAGATCAACGCCTCGTCGTCCAGCTCGTGTACCGTCACATCAACCCTTCGCTGAGGTTTGCATTCGATCGAAACGGTTGTTTGAGAATCAATCATGTTGATGAGCCTCCACATATGAATCTTTTTCGACGGAATCGGTTGATAAGTGCCGTGTAAGGACCACCTCCGTTATAGTGGGGCTGTCACGCGTAACCGCTCTCCAAAACGCTTCGCTCTTGAGACAAAGCAGCGGCACGCGTCGGTTATTCAGAAAGACCGTGGGCGCGGAAGTCACACCCAGTTGGTTGGCCAGTGCGATATCGTTCTCTACGCTTTTTCGTACAGCCTCAGAGGTCCATAGTTGATGAAACATTTGTTTATCCAACCCGATTCTTTTTGCAAACTGGGTGTAATCTCTTCCACCCTGCGCTTTTCGATGGCGGAACAGAAGAAAGTGCATCATCGCACGAGCGTATTCATCGCCGTGCGACTGCGCGACCTCCGCAGCGTAACATGCACGGGCGGCGTCCTGTTGTTCAGGCGTGAGGGATGTAAGATCGTTATTCATATAGGGCAGATATCGATATTCAATCCGCGGAAGATGAGTCACCACCGGACCATATTTTTCCTTCCACTCTTTTTCAAAACAGGCACTGCTCGAACTGTTGTAATTCATAAATACCACAAGACGATGATCTTGAGGGCGTTCATCCGCAGAGGAAATCGCGTATTTAACGGGAAGATGAACGACGGGCTGTGCATAAAACTCACGCACCATCATCGCCTCGTCTTCCTGCAATCGCTCCATCGCAAGTTTATAACCCTGCGCTTTTCGCCAATAATGTTTCACCTCTTTGGAGGCCTGGTAATACAACCAGAGGCCCGCACTGACCACAAACGCCATGGTCAGCGCCGAAACAACCATACGATGTTGAAGCCTGCGCAAACGATGCTCTGTCACCGCTTCGGAAGTTGTCGCACAAGTTTGATGGCGAAGCTTGTTGGATAAGAGAATCCCCGCAAAGATCATCGCGTTAATGATGTGTACCACCACGCATAACGGACACCATTTCGATAAATGAAACGTCATCTGCAAAATGAAAAACAACGAACAACACAATGCCATCGTGACCAGCGCGACCACGCCCCGCC
>CBDTZI010000390.1:0-3745 GCA_965364865.1 uncultured bacterium
CTTCGTGATCAGTCGTGCGCGCAGCGCGTTTCTTATTTTTCAATTTACGAGAAGTGTCCACAGGACTACCTCACCCTCACTTTGCTTGTGTAGATCCACTCGAAAGACAAAAAGTTGGCGCTTCTTCCAAGTAGATTCGCTTCTATATTCCCACTGACAGTTTACCCGCACCAGAAAAACCGTCAATCAACCAGTGATTATTTTATTCATTATTTCAAGGCAAAGGCAAGCAGTTTCGGATTCACGGACGTCGATATTACGCTCAGGGTACCTTGGGTATGCAAGGCTGATAAAAGGCCCATGCCAATTGTCAAAAATCGTCATTAGGTCCGTCGATGTATTGACAGTCCGACGATGTAAGCATGCAGAAAAGAAAAAAATCAACCCAGTAAAGTATCGCTTCATCAACGTCTCATTTTCAACACGAATTCTGTTTGTTAAATCATTCTTCGGTCTGAGAATCAAGGCAGAATAAAGTAATCCGTTGCATTCATGATTCACCTGTTCCAATCAATCTGATCGATCAGAAAAGTTTTAATTTTGACCACCCCACAGGCTGACCGGGTGATATCACCTCGCACCCTCTCGGCACTTCCATTCAACACTTCTGGAGTCTTGAACTCACAAAACCAGCCGAAAATGCCGACCCACGGTCGTTCCCCATCCATGGTAAACTCTACAATACTCGTTTGCGTCCGAAAGGAATTTCAATACAATGCGAGCGTATTCGATCGGTATTAAAAGTGGGAAGGGAAGCCCGCCATTATCGGGGTGTCTGATGTAATGGGCACGCCCATATCCAAACTACAAGACAAAATAAAATAGTTGTAAATTCTGGTGTGAAGGGATTGACCCCAGGAATCGAAAACTGGGACGATTGAAATTACACAGGGTTCTGATCTAGAGATGTGTGGGTAAGAGTTCTTGAAAAAAAAGACCGGTCGGGAGCAGCGCCATCTCCTTCCGACCGGCCGCACAAGCCAGCGAGAGCGAGAGTCAAAACTTACATGACCCACGCTCGGGCTGCGCGCATTATAGGCCCCACTCCAATCGCGTCAATTACATTACACCGTGCAAAACACTATGATTTTCTTAGTTGTGAGTAAAAATGTTCAACCGGCATGTTCTCCTCTGAAAGATTTTATTTGCTCGGTATGAACAGCTACATACATTCCCATATAGTAGAACTTGAATTGAATAGGGCATAAAAAAACCATAAACCACAGCGGTGTTGAGCGAGTGAAGACCCGATATTCAACAGCCAATAAATAACTTGTAAACAAGAACGATTGATCCGTCCGGTAACGGCTGTATTTCATCGCAAAGGTTGTTCCGGAGGATAGACGAAATTCTATATACGAGAATGTGAACATACCGTTTCTGGTGTCGCGTCGTGTACCCGCACTCAACATGCAGATGGCGGAGCTAGGATCGCCTACGGGTGTTCTACACCTTTGAAGTGTGGACTACATTATAAACCGGCTATCAAAACGCTACGAATACCGGATTTGCGTATACGAGGTCTATGGATCGAAGTTTGATCACTGAACGTACTTTTGTAGCCGTAAGGGCGTCTAAACCCTTACCAAGAAATAGGTTATGACCTATTCGGCCACCCCAGTGAGAATCATGGAATCTCACCCTCAAAGTGGTTGTGAAATTTTGCCGTAGCCGGTGTAATACGGACATGTTAAATTTTCTACATGGCATGCGGTTTAACCGTGGTTAGTACATTACAAATGAAGTAAATTGGAAATAAGAATGATTCATGAAGCAAACGTAAAACCATTAAAAGTCATGCCCGATGAGCGTGGGCGACTCATGGAAATGCTACGCAGTGATGGTGATCTGTTTAAGGGATTCGGGCAGGTCTACATGACCACGGCTTATCCGGGCGTAGTGAAGGCATGGCATTACCACAAAAAACAGTGGGACCACTTTGTGTGCGTTCGCGGCATGATGAAAGTGGTGCTCTATGACAGCCGTGAGGATTCGCCCACCAAAGGCGAGGTGAACGAATTTTTCATGGGCGATCACAATCCAATCCTGCTGCAAATTCCACCGCTGGTCTATCACGGATTCAAATGTGTCAGCGATCACGAAGCGATCGTGATCAACACACCCACCGAGCTGTACAACTACAATGAGCCGGATGAATATCGGGTGGATCCGCACAACAACGACTTCCCTTACGACTGGAACAGAAAGGACGGCTGATATGAAGGGTGTTATTCTTGCTGGTGGTTTGGGAACTCGCTTGTCTCCGCTGACGCGCGTGACCAACAAACATCTGCTTCCCGTTTATGACAAACCCATGATTTACTACCCCATTCAATGTCTGGTGAATGCGGGGATTGAAGATATCATGATTGTGACCGGCGGAAACGACGCGGGTGATTTTCTTCGGTTGTTAGGTAACGGTCGACATTTTGGGCTGCGCGACCTGCATTACACTTACCAGGAAGGCGAAGGGGGTATTGCGGACGCGTTGAAGCTGGCGGAAAACTTTATCGACGGCGACAAAACCGTTGTCGTACTGGGTGATAACATCATCGAGAAAAACATTCGCAAAGCGGTGGGTGAATTTTTCGCCCAGGGACCCGGCGCGAAAATCCTGCTTAAAGAGGTTCCCGATCCCCAGCGATTCGGCGTAGCCAATATCGATCAGGGCCGCATCGTGGATATCGTTGAAAAGCCCAAAGACCCCAAAAGCAATCTAGCCGTCATCGGGATCTACATGTATGACCGACAAGTGTTTGATATCATTCGCACACTCAAGCCATCCGGTCGCGGCGAGCTGGAAATCACCGATGTGAACAACGCCTATTTAGAAAAGGGTAATTTAACCTACGACGTGCTCGACGGCTGGTGGACGGATGCGGGAACGTTTGAATCGATCGACCATGCGTGGCGACTGGTCGCTGAGGGTGGGGCCAACAATCTGGATCAACCGGCACATCAGCCACAAGTCGCAAAGGCAAAATAACAGGGGGTATTATGTCGAACATTCTTATCACTGGGGTAGCCGGGTTTATTGGCAGCAATTTCGTCAGGATGATGCTGAAGCAGCGTCCCGACGTGAACATTGTCGGGTTGGACTCGCTCACCTACGCGGGCAATATACATAACCTGGCTGATTGCCTGGACCATCCGAATTTTCGATTTGTTCGCGGAGACATCTGCAATACTGACGAAATCGCCCCGCTGTTTGCCGAGGGACTTCATACGGTCGTAAACTTCGCCGCGGAATCCCATGTGGACCGCAGCATTCACGGTGCACAAGCCTTTGTGCAGACCAACATCGCCGGCACGCAGGTGCTTCTTGATCTTGCACGCACAAACAACGTCGAACGATTTTTGCAGATTTCCACCGACGAAGTGTACGGCTCACTCGGACCGACCGGATTGTTTACGGAGGACACTCCGATTTCGCCGAACAGCCCGTATAGCGCTTCCAAAGCATCCGCCGACATGCTGGTCATGGCTGCATACGAAACGTTCGGGTTGAACGTTGTCATAACACGATGTTCCAACAACTACGGGCCTTATCAGTTTCCGGAAAAATTAATTCCGCTGTTCGTAACGAATTTAGCCGCGGGGAAAAAAGTGCCGCTTTACGGCGACGGCATGAACGTGCGGGACTGGATTCATGTAGATGATCATTGTGAAGCGATTCTACTCGTTTTAGAAAAAGGCGAGTCAGGCCGGGTGTACAACATCGGCGGCGACTGCGAACTGCCCAACA
>CBDTZI010000391.1:0-3737 GCA_965364865.1 uncultured bacterium
CCTGGCTGTTTGTGATGCGTGGCGTGCCAGAGCATATTCGATCAGACAACGGCTCGGAGTTTACAGCAGCAGCTGTTCGTAACTGGTTGCACGAGGTTGGTGTGAAGACATTGTACATCGAACCGAGTAGTCCTTGGGAGAATGGATACATCGAATCATTTAACGGGAAACTGCGTGATGAATTGCTTAACGGTGAAATCTTTTACACGCTGACGGAGGCCAAGGTATTGATTGAACAGTGGCGGAATCATTATAACAAGATTCGTCCGCATAGTTCATTGGGTTACCATTCACCGGCACCGGAGGTTGTGATGCCGGTAGCAACGCCCTGGGAAGTAAGTGGTGGATCGTGTGAACAGGCAGGCTACGCTACGCTCGTACCTCGCTCCGCTCCACCTGCCTATGGACATGTATTGCATGAAGGACTAACTTAGAAAGTGGTACAAGTAACGGGGGCAGGTCAATCTACAACGATGGAATACTACAACTGCGTGACAGATGCCAACGAGAAAACCGCTGCTCTAGTGATGGATCGGCTACTCTCACGAACGGTAGCTAAAACGGTGAATGCATCATGAATTGCCTACGAGTTCCACTGGCGGGGGTTTCGGGGTATTGTTTGCACATCGAGAAATGACACAAATGACTATAAAAAAAGGATCGGGGCGACAGGATTTGAACCTGCGACTTCCTGCTCCCAAAGCAGGTGCGCTACCAGACTGCGCCACGCCCCGTGGAAACTCAGGTGGCTTTGTTGCCAGGCTCTGAATCATTCCATACGTCTATACTATAGGATACCCAGCCTCTAACGAATAGCAAGTCGGGCTCGTTTGATGATGTGTAAAACGCTTTAATTATAGGCTTCGAACTTATAGTCGCACGGACAAACGAGCTTGTTCGTGATCACAAAAAGCGATCCTACCCCTACGATGCTTTGACCACGACGATGGTAATGTCGTCGGACTGCTCCGCCAGTCCGGCGAAACGGCGAACGTCCCAGAGGATTTGCTGAGCCAACAAATTCGCATCCAGCGCCTGATGTTTTTGAATCGATTGGAGCAGTCGATCCCAACCATACATTTGGTCCTGAAAATCCATCGCTTCGGTGACGCCGTCGGATACAAACACCAGAATATCCCCTGTTTGTATGGTGATGGTTTCCACTTCATACTCGGAAGTGGGATCCACGCCGATCACCATGCCACCGGTGATCAATTCCGTATATTGGTCGTTACGTAACAACAATATGGGCAGGTGGCCTGCGTTGCTGTAGGTTAAATTTTTTCCGTCGCCCGAAAAATAACCAAAGACGATTGTGGCAAACTCGCTCACCAGCGTGTCGCGGCACATGTGTCGATTGATTTGTGTCATCACTTCCTGAAGGTCGCTGCCATAATGTGCGAACGCGCGAAGTGCGGATCGAACCGACGCCATCATCAGAGCGGCTGGAATTCCCTTGCCGACTACATCTGCCACGCAAAGACCGATCTGGTTTTTCGATAAGTTTAGAAAATCGTAAAAGTCGCCGCCCACCTGTAGCGTCGGGTCATAGACACAGCCAAATTCCAAACCCGCGTGGGGAGGAGGGGCTTCGGGTAACATGCGTCGCTGAATTTCACCGGCAATATCAACCTGTCGTTGAAACTTTTCCGCTGCGGTGTGCTCCTCAAACAGTCGGGCGTTGATAATGGCGGATGCGGCTTGTGATCCGATCGATCGCAATAACATTTTTTCGGATTCATGAAAGCGATATTTTTTGTCGGTATAAACACGAAGTACGCCGACGGTTTGGCCTCGAAAGGTCATGGCGACGGACAGGCCGCTGACGATGCCCTCGCGGCGGGCGTTTTCGGGATAGCGTGTACGCGGATCGTTGGGTGCGTCTTCAATGTACACAATTTCGCCGGTAAACGCTTCCGCATCGATCGCGTTTTCTTCCAGAATCACCGGCCCTTTGTTGAGATACCGCTGAGAAAGATTGCATACCGCCTTGATGACCAGCTCGCGGGTTTCTTCGTTCAACAGCCTGATCGCGCAGGCTTTGACGGGCATGATCTCTACAACTTTTTTCACCGTCAGGTCGAAAATTTGTTGTAAATCCAATGTGCCGGTCAACAGCGCGGACAATTCGTGCACGACACGCAGATCATCTGACGTTTCGTGTGATGTGTGATCTTTGGTTGATCGTTTTTTCTTCACGTGGGCTATTTAATGGGGTATAAAGTTTGTTCGGCTGTTAATGATCGCCACGGTTTCTGCGATCAGTTTCGCCGCTGCATCCAGGTCCGAAAGACTGACCACCTCCACCTGCGTGTGCATGTACCGGTTGGGTATTCCGATCAAGGCAGTAGCCACGCCGGAACGGGAGAGCTGCATCGCGTTGGCATCGGTCGGTGTACCGCGCGGTTCCGCTTCCATCTGGAACGGAATGCGTTTCGCTTTGGCGGTTTTGATTAACAGTTCTTCGAGTTTGGGGTTGACGTTGGGTCCGGTGACGATGGTGGGTCCGGCTCCAATTTTTACATCGCCGATAGTGCGCTTGTCGATGTCGGGATAGTCCGTCGCATGACAGACATCAACCGCGATGCCCACCAGCGGATCCACACTGTAAGCGGCTGTGGTTGCTCCGCGCAGTCCGATTTCCTCTTGAACCGTGCTGGCTGCGAACAACGAAGCCGACATTTTTTTCCCCGCGCACAAACGCAACGCCTCCATGACGACAAACGTGCCGACTTTATTGTCAAACGCGGGTGACGTGACCAGGTCGCCGCCGAGCGGAACCAGCTCCAGTCTGAAGGTGATGGGGTCACCGATGCTGACCACCTGTTCGGCACGTTTTTTGTCTTTGACGCCGATGTCCACCCAGAGTTCGCGCATCTCCACCTTGGCGCCGCGTTCTTCGGGCTTGAGCACATGGATCGGGCGCCGTCCGATGACGCCGTCGACGGGGCCATGCTTGGTGTGAACGATTACGCGTGAACCGGGTAACACAGACGGATCAATTCCGCCGATCGACACGACGAAAATATAGCCTTTGTCGTCGATGTATTTCACCATGAGTCCGATCTGGTCGCAGTGACCCGCAAGCATGACGCGGGGGGTGCCCTTAACGTTCAGTCCGGCGACGACGTTTCCGTGTACGTCGGTCGTCACAGAATCCGCAACCGGTTTGATGAAGTTGCGTACGATGCGTTGCACGGGCTGTTCAAAACCGGAGGGCGATGGCGTTTCCAGAATTTTTTTCAAAAAGTCGTATGATTTTTTACGCAATGGTTATCACTCCCGTGATTAATTGTTTATATGTTCATTGTGTGGCCGAGCAGGCTCCCGACGAGTCGGGATTTCATTCCGCCTGCGGCTCAGTTAATAAAACGAAGCCCACGGTTTGCACTCCGCAGGCTTCGTGGTGGCTACCCTGATGGGATCACTTTAATGAACCAGGCTGATCCGTCAAACTTCCACGTTGAACATCCGTTCACCGTAAAGACGATGATCGCGGTTGGGTCGTTAATGATAATCCGAATTAATCAACTTTCATTTCCAGTTCACGAACCAAAAACGCGATCAAATCGCTGGAATCCTGAATTTTCATGGCGGTGGGTTTACCCGCTCCATGTCCCGCCTTGGTTTCGATGCGGATCATCACGGGTTCGGGTCCGGACTGAACCTCCTGTAATCTCGCGGCGAATTTGAAACTGTGCGCCGGAAACACCCGGTCGTCGTGATCAGCGGTGGTA
>CBDTZI010000392.1:0-3702 GCA_965364865.1 uncultured bacterium
GTACATGCCGACTTCGTCGCCATAGTATGTGATGGGTACGCCGGGTAAAAAGTGTTGCATGATGGTAGCCAGTTTCCACCGGTCGTAAGCGCCGGCGGTCGGTTTGCCATCATACATTGGCAACAACTTCGGTAGATCCATATCGGTTACCGTTCTTGGTTTTGGATATTTACTTATATGTTCGAACCAATCGACAAAATGCTCAAGTTGATGATCATTCGTGTAACGAATCAGTTCATTATATTTCATTGAATAGGCAACGGGCTTAACAGGTATTTTTGTGTACGCAAACGCTGTGTTTATTCTTTGGTTTCGCAAATCATTAGTCAATAATTTATGTACATAGTAATACAAATTGTAGTATTTTTTTGTCATCCATATATTACTTTTAACAATCATGCAATCAGGATTAAATTTTTGTACTCTTTGATCCCACTGAGATTGTAATTCAAAAATCACATCGGACCCACCACCGGGTTTCCAGCCATCCACCCCGTCGGATGGATCGCCATCGCCATTGGGATCCATCCATCGTAACGTAACAGCCATGTGTAGTTTCACTTCTTTCGACGATGGATCATCGAAATTTTTTGTAGAAAAATCATTACTGGATATGACGATGCGTATTCTTTGTTTGTGTGCGGAGTTCAACAGGTCCAGAAATAATTTATCTGAGTCAGAAAATTTCCAGCTGTGGGGATTCATCGTTTCACCACGAATCTGTTTTGCACTGTCTTTGATCCCGATCGTATCATCAATGTGATGGTAATGTGTATGTTCGCGGTCACGTGTTTCAGCGAATACGCTCCCCAGTAAGAGACTGTCGATGCCCAGCGATTTCAAATAAGGTAGTCGTTGTTTCAAGCCTTGCAGATCACCGCCGTACTCACGATCTACAACTTTTTTTCTTACCTGTTCATACCACTGATCACTCTTACTTCTTGTTGTGCTCTGTTTATTGTAGAATTGACTGTATAATCCCTGATAAATCGGCCAGGCGGCGGTCCATTCCAAAGTACCCACTGGATCGTTCGATTGATCACCGTTAGAAAAATGGGGTATGTCCATGTAGTACCATCGCGCATCGTATGCCCAGTCGGGTATTTTTCTTGCAGCATATAATATTTCTAATTCTTTCACCATCATAGCTATGTCAGTAATCTTATAACCAATTGCTTTGATAGAATATTTTTCAGAACGTAATTTATCATTACGTGAAAGAGCTTGTGTGGGTTTCGGTTGATCCTCGTTGCTGCGTGAACAGGATGTTTGCCCTGCAAGAAGGGCCGCGATGATGAATATCGAACATCGTTGGATTATTTTCATATAGGCACTCCTTTACCATGATTCAACGATGATTGTCCGGGAATTGGGTGTGAATCGCAAGCGATATTTTTTCCTTGTTTCGCAGGTCCATTTCAGTATAATACAGTCCGCAACAACGCGGGCTATGGGTATACGATCATTCAGGGGGCCAAGGCGTTATGGCCTCGGCCTGTGCGAAATTTTCATCTGGGGCTGGGGAATCCGTGAAAAAACATTGCGGTTCGGGAATAAATTCGACGCCTGCGAGTATTCCTTTTCTATAGATTTGAGGGGTAGATCAACGCACAAACATGAAGCGCTATAGAAAAACACATTTCGATCTTAATCCAAGCCGTTTAGCATTATTCAGTATGGTGATAGCTGGGTTTGGCATCAGCCATGCCCACGCTCAACCTCTTCAACGCGTAAGCAACGATGTTCATCAAGGGCTTCATCTTCGCACCTCTTATGTTACCGGGTTAGCCTCTTTTGTGACCTCGGCGGATGGCGGCGCGATTTCCGTTCAACCGGCTCCGGGCAATACATCCGTGACCCCAACAGATTTTTTCGTTCAGCACGGACATCTGTTTGGAATCACTGATTCGGCAAAACAATTACGTCTGCAGAAAAATCACACCGACAAGCTGAACCAGACCCACTACACCTATCAACAGTTTTATAAAGGCATCGAAGTTTTTTCCGGCGTGATGAAAGTCCATCAAAACAATCAAAGCGAAATTATCGCAGCCAACGGTGATTTTTATCGCATCAAAGAAAACATCGACGTCATCCCAACCCTGAGCATCGAACAGGCTATCGCCTCCGCCATAAAACGAATTTCACGCGGTCAACCGAAACTCGATCGGCATCGACTCGTCGTGGTCGATCCAGCCTGGTATGGCAACGCGAAGATCGGCGCCCATTTAGCGTATCACATGATTCTCAGTGATCCGGGTGCAGGTGTAGGCGAAGGATTTTTTGTAGACGCCCACAGCGGCGAAGTTCTCGATCAGTGGAACACGCTTCACACACTGCGGTATAGAGAAGTCTACGATGGTCTGGGCAGACCGGAGCTGCCGGGTGAACTGGCTCGTGCGGAAGGGGACGATCCGCATCCGTTCAAGGGAGATGTGAACCTGGCTTATGATTATCTACAGGATGTGTACGGTTATTTTTTTCGTGCGTTCGGGTGGGACAGTCTCGACAACAAAGGTTTGCCGATGATCGCCACGGTTAATTCCGAAGCGACGGGATGTCCCAACGCGTTCTGGTCGGGTCATGATTTGCAGACCGGTTTCTGCACCTTCACCGTTTCCGATGATATTGTGGGTCACGAAATAATGCACGGGATCGTTGATTTTACCGCCAATTTGTTTTTTAGAAATCAGTCGGGCCAACTGAACGAATCCTACGCCGACGTGTTTGGCGAATTGGTGGACCTGTTTAACGGGGATGTTGCTTTCGTCGATCAATCAGAAAGCCTTTGGCCCGTAACGCAATCGGGGCCCGGTGTGGATTTACCCAATCGACGACGCACTATGTGCAATGACGGTGATAAATATCCCGATGGTGTGCGTTGGATGGTCGGCGAAGATGCGCGGGCGTTGGGAGGAGCTATCCGAGACATGTGGGATCCGACCTGCCTGAATCATCCCGATCGAGCCAACAGTCCCCGTCAACAGTGCAGCGCGTTAGACAGTGGCGGTGTTCATACCGGTAACGGAATTCCCAACCACGCATTCGCCATGCTCACCGATGGCAAAACGTTTAATGGCTTCACGGTCAGAGGAATCGGTCCCATTAAATCAGGGGCGGTGTGGTTTCGAGCGTTGACGACTTATTTAACCATCGCGGCTGATTTTCAAGACGCCTATGATGCGTTGAACCGATCCGCGATGGATTTGATCGGGACCTATCCACTTGATCCACGAACAGGATTACCCTCGACCCGGATGTTCACCACGGATGATGCACGGCAGGTTGATCTGGCGTTGCTGGCTGTGGAAATGAATACCATCGGCCGATGCGGTCAGTCGATCAATGTATTAAACGAAAATCCGCCTCCGGTCTGTCCAGACAAAACCATTATTTACGCCAACGATTTTGAACAGGGTGCAGCGCGATGGAGCGTCTTCAACACCGGCCCAACCACTCCATACGATTGGGTGCTGAGCGATTCAGCGTTACCGTTTGATCGTGAGGGGGTAGCCTGGTTCTGCGCCGATGCGGATATTGGCGATTGTGTCAAAGACGACGAAACGGCTCTTCATTCGTTGATCAGCCCGGAAATTTTTGTACCGGAGGATGCACAACATCCCATGTTGTCCTTTACCCATTACATGGCCTCCGAACAAGGATGGGACGGCGGAACGATTTTGTACAAGACAGGTCGACGCT
>CBDTZI010000393.1:0-3657 GCA_965364865.1 uncultured bacterium
ATGCACTTCGTAAGACGCGTGGGGAATGATGATGCGGGCTTTGCGAGCCATTTCGGATTCGTCGTATAGTTTTTGATTGGCGCTCATGGTGATGACGGATAAACCCGCCTTGGCTTTGCGCTTGAGTTCGCCGAATCCACGGACGCGTAATATGCTCTTGGCTACATACCAGGGTCGCAGATAAAACGACTTGTAACATTTGACGAGCATCTCACGAAGTTCCTGACGGGTAAAGTTTTCCTCCCACACAGGCAATTCAAAACCATCGTGCGGGTTTTCTGCGAATTTTCGCCAGACGTCTTCTTTGATAATTCCGCTTTTGATTCCCTGTTCATAGATTTCCGTACCCGGGTAGGGGCAGAAGATCGTAAAGTGAACGTAGTTGGGATTGAGTTCACGAGCGAGCTTGATGGAGTCGCTGATGTCGGAGGCGGTTTCAGTCTGTTGGCCGATGATGAAATAACAGAGCACTTCCATGCCGACATCTTTAGTCCACTGTACGGCTTTACGAACTTTGTCGATAGTCGCATTTTTCTGGATCACCTTTAGCATTCGATCATTGCCGCATTCCACACCGTAATGAATACGGTCGCAGCCCGCTTGTTTCATGCGTTTGACCAGCTCGGGGGTGATGGTGTTCACATGGGCGCGAACGTCCCAGCGGAATTTTATTTTACGTTTTTCGATCTCGTCGCAGAGTTCCAGTACGCGATCGCGGCGGACCGTGAATGTGTCATCGTAAATGAACGCTTCTCTGATCCCCAACGAGAGGCAAATTTCCATTTCGTCGGCTACATGCGAAGCACTACGCCAGCGGAACCCGCTGAGCACCGGTGAAAAGGGTCGGTCGCAGAAGGTGCATCGATAAGGGCAGCCACGAGAAGTAAACATGGTGGTGATGACGTTGTCGCGTCCCAGTAATGAGGTGTAGTCGTTGACGTCCAGCAGATGTCGAGCGGGCATTCCCAGTTCGTCGAGATTTTCCGTACTCGGTGCGATGCCGGTGTCCACGATTTTACCGTCATCATCGACATAGACGAGTCCCTTGATTTCTGGCCAGGATTTGGGGTTGTCGAGATTGTTCAGCAGATGTAGGAACGCGATTTCGCCCTCGCCCTGCAGGAGAAAATCAACTTCGGGATGTCGGATGGTTTCGTTGGGATAAATATGAACGTGTGGCCCGCCGAGAATAATTTTTGCGTGAGGCATCACTTCACGAACCAGGCGCACCGTTTTGAACACATCAATGAGCGTAAAGGTCATGGCGGTAATGCCCACGACGTCAGCGGGTTTGAATTTTTGTATTTCCTGCTTGAGCTGTTGATAGGAGTATTGTTTGGGCTGAGCGTCGATCAGGTCAAGATCGAACGAAGTATGCGTTTCGAGATACCCAGCCAATGAGAGGATGCCCAGTGGGGGGTTGTATCCGCGATGTTTTTCCACGATGGCCGGGTTTTTGCCGATCAATTCGCTGAAACGCGGAGGATTGATCAACAGAATGCGTCTGGGTTGATCCGTCTGATCTTGAATATTCGTGTCCGATGATTTTTTCGCGACTACGGGTAGTGATACCATCTTGGAACCCTTTATGAAAAACTCGGCGAGCGTTTATCGATCAAGTCGGCTAACAATCCGATTGCGAGAATCTGAATCGATGACAGGGCGAGCGTGACCGAGGTCACATCCGCGAGTTGGCCGAATACCAGTTTGGAAATAATTGCGACTGCGATCGCCATCATAAACATGGCTACGCTGACGGGTACGAAAATTTTCAACGGCTTAAAATACATCACGGTGCGCACGATCAGGTGTAGAAAATTCAACGTGTCGCGGATCGGGCGAATCGATGATTTGCCGATGCGTTTGGCGTAATTGATGGGTACATATTTTACATCGTAGCCGTGCGTTAATAAGGAAAGTGTAATCGTGGAGGTAAAGCTGAATCCGTCTGGCAGCAGCGACATAAATCGTTTGATCAAACTTTTTTTCATGACCCGCAGGCCGCTGTTGAGATCGGGAATTTTATATTCGGCCAGGTAACTCGCCAGTTGGGTGATCGCCCATTTGGCGGGTTTGCGAATGAGCGGGATGTTGACCTTCGCACCGACCCGAGCGCCGACCACCATGTCCACCTCGTCCATCATGTCGACGAGTTCGCCGATTCTTTCGTTGGGATAGGTTCCGTCTGCGTCGGTGATCACGATGAGTTCGTATTTGGCCTGGTTGACCGCGCGTTTGAGCGAATAGCCATAGCCACGGTTACGCTGATTGCGAATATATTTAACCGCGGGTTCGTGTGCACAGGTTTGTAATGCGTCGGCGGTTCCATCTGAAGAACCGTCGTCTACCATAATCAATTCATAGGGTCGATGGGTGGCGTTCATGGTTTGAACGATTTGTGCTACGGTTTCCGCCACGATATTTTCTTCGTTGTAGCAGGGGACAATGACCGTAACGCCGCCAACATGTTTGGCGCTTTTTGATTGGCGCTCGCTGGATGTTAATGGCTCTTCTGTGATAACGTGGGTTCGCATACTCCGATAATCGGCTTGGTTGGGTGCCGTCTTGAGGTATCGAAACGTATCATTGTCGGGCAGTGTTTTGATGATTCACCCGTTTTTCAGGCTGTTATTGCGAAAATAATTCGATCGAAGGTCTATTCGTATCGACTTCGCTCGCTGGATACGATTTGAGAAGATTGTAACTGTTCATCGCCGGTGAGGATCAGCAACACGGTTTTGGACGGTTTGGTTTTTTGTCGCAACAAGCCCACGGTGTGTTTGGCCAGTCGGGCGTAACGCGCGACCGGAATAGTTTGTTGCCAATGTTTGAGTTCGTTTTGAGGAAGTGTCACGCCGTAATCAAAAAATTCCGGTTCACCTTGCAATTGTGTCGGCGTTGCGATCAGGGTGGCATGTCCTGGCGGAGGAAGTGGTTCCCAGCGATTTTCGATATCCGACGTTACGTCGAGCCACCAGGTGGGTGCGTTTTCGTCGGCGGCTATACGAAGGCATGATTGTTGTACAAGTGGAAAGAGGATTCGATATCGCCAGTACATCGAAGGAGTCATGTAGATGTCGCGACTTTCGTCCAGCGTTCCGTTTTGTATCGCCTGCGAAATCGCCTGACCAATGCGACCCGTTTGACGATTGCTGAATCCGCTGACATCGTCTGATGTGTTCACCATCATAATCAAAGCGATGATCATCACCACAGGCCAACCTCTTTGAATCCACGAAGGACGAATCGTGAATTGCAACGCACGATAGATAAACCATGCGGTGCAGAGCGTGAAGGGGATGGCAGCTACCAAAATATGTCGGCCATGAAAATGAGGGTAGGGGTGAATCCCGTTACTGAAACTGACGGGTACAAACGCGATCAACAGATAAACCGCGATCCCCCAAAATGCGATGACGCGTTTATTTTGCTGAAAAATCAGGGCTGCGATCATCACCGGCCAAAAGACGTACCCGAAGGTGCCCAGTCCTGATATTGCAGGTCTAAAGGGTAGCGATAAACGTGTCCAGAGGATCGATGTCCAATTTGTGATGTTCAGGGCGGACGTTTCGCGGAACAAGCTTTCGTTCGATTGCGAGGTTTGTAGTGCGTGCAGATGATAGAAGGCATCGCCCGCGATATTGGAGTACATCCATC